>CBDUBX010000154.1:0-6019 GCA_965365495.1 uncultured Burkholderiales bacterium | reverse complement strand
CCGCCACGACCGGCGGCGTCTCCGCCGCGTCGACGGCCACCGGCCGTCGGTCCTCGATCGGCACGCGCGGGTTCGGCCCGGCACAGCCGGCGACCAGCGCGGCGATGAGGGTGGCGAGCGACGCGCACGACGACGCTCGCGACAACTGGAACAGCCGGATCATGCGGTCCCGGATTCTAGGGGGACGAAATGCACGGCCTCGAGCCGCTGCGTCGCATACCCGTCGGCGCGGCAGTCGACGACGACCAGCGACTGCACCCCGCGACTGGCCGCGTCGCGCACCGGCGCGACGAGCCGGCCGCCCGGCGCGAGCTGAGCCAGCCACGCCGGCGGCAGCGCGTCGCCGCCGGCCGCGGCGACGATGCTGCGGTACGGCCCGCCCGCCGCATGGCCGTCGCGCCCGTCCCCGTGCAGCAGCCGCACCGACGTCAGCGCGAACGGCGCGAGGTTCGCCGCCGCGCGCTGGTGCAGCGGAAACAGCCGCTCGATCGACACGACGCCCGTCGAAAGGCGCGCGAGCAGCGCCGCCTGGTAGCCGCAGCCGGTGCCGATCTCGAGCACGCGGCCCAGGTCGCCGGCGGCCGCCGCGGCGTCGCCGCCGAACAGCAGCGCCAGCATCCGCGCAACGACCGACGGCTTGGAAATCGTCTGCTGCAGGCCGATCGGCAGCGCCGTGTCTTCGTAGGCCTGCGCCGCGAGCGCGCTGTCGACGAAGCGGTGACGCTCGACATCGGCGATCGCGCGCAACACCGGCTCGCAGTCGACGCCGCCGGCGCGGATGCGCGCCACCATTCGCCGGCGCACCGTCGCCGAGTCGAGGCCGACGCCGCTCGGCGCGCGCGCGCGTGCGGCGTCGGCGGCGGTCTGGTGCAGCCCGCGCTGCGGCCGCAGCACCGCGCCGCGCGACCCCGCGCGCATCATGCGCGCCGGCCGTGCAGGCGTTGCGCCCAGGTGTCGAGCGCGGCGTGGTCGGTCAGGTCAACCTGCAGCGGCGTGATCGACACCGCGTCGTGCGCAACGGCGTGGAAGTCGGTGCCTTCGCCGGCTTCGCGCGCGTCGCCGGCCGGGCCGATCCAGTAGATCGGCTCGCCGCGTGGGTTGGTCTGGCGCAGCACCGGTTCGCTGGCGTGGCGCCGGCCGAGCCGCGTGATCCGCCGCGGCAGCGTGCGCGCATCGGCGCGGTTCGGGATGTTGACGTTCAGCAGCCACGGCATGCCGCCGGCGACGCCGCTTTCGAGCACCTGCTCGACGATCTCGCGCGCCACTGCGGCCGCGGCGTCGAGCTCGCCCCAGCCGCGAGCGACCTGCGAGAACGCGATCGCCGGCACGCCGAACAGGAAGCCTTCCATCGCCGCGGCGACGGTGCCCGAATACAGCGTGTCGTCGCCCATGTTGGCGCCGTTGTTGATGCCCGACAGCACGAGGTCGGGGCGGGCATCGAGCAGCCCGGTCAGCGCGAGGTGGACGCAGTCCGACGGCGTGCCGTTGACGACGCGAAAGCCCTGCACCGCCTCGCCGCGCGCTTCGAACACCGACAGCGGCCGGTTCAGCGTCAACGCGTTGGACGTGCCGCTGGCGTTTTGCTCGGGCGCGACGACGTCGATGTCGCCGAGGCCGCGGCAGGCCTGTACCAGCGCCGCCAACCCCGGCGCCAGATAGCCGTCGTCGTTGGCGATCAGGATCCGCATCGCGGCATTGTAGGGAGCGGCTTTCGCACCCCGGCGCGCGAGCCGCGAGGCCGCGCGGCGTCGGGCATCATCGGCCGATGATCACCGTCCACCACCTCGAGAACTCGCGTTCGCAACGCATCCTGTGGCTGCTCGAAGAGCTCGCGCTGCCGTACGAAATCCGCCGCTACGCGCGCGACCCGAAGACGATGCTCGCGCCGGCCGAGCTCAAGCGCGTGCACCCGCTCGGCAAGTCGCCGGTGATCACCGACGGCGACGTCACGGTCGCCGAATCGGGCGCGATCGTCGAGTACTTGCTCGACACCCACGGCCAGGGCCGGCTGCGCCCGCCGCCGGGCACCGCCGAGCGCCGCGCCTACAACTACTGGCTGCACTTCGCCGAAGGCAGCGCGATGCCGTTCCTGCTGCTGTCGCTGGTGTTTTCGCGCGTGCGCGATGCCAAGCTGCCGTTCTTCGCCAAGCCGGTGGCCAAGGGCATCGCCGACAAGGTCACCGCCGGCTTCGTCGGCCCCAACCTGCGCGCGCAGCGCGACCACATCGAGGCCGAGCTCGGCAAGAGCGAATGGTTCGCCGGATCGGAATTCAGCGCCGCCGACGTGCAGATGGGCTACCCGATGGAAGCGCTGGAGGCGCGGCTCGGCTTCGGCGCCGAGCATCCGAAGTGCCGCGCGTGGCTCGACAAGGTCCACGCCCGCACCGCCTACCAGGCGGCGCTGAAGTCGGGCGGGCCGTACCGCGTCACCCCGTAGCCGGCGTGTCCGGCGCGCCGGTGCCGGGCGGCGGGCTCCACCCGCCGCCGAGGCGCGCACGGAACCAGTCGGGCAGCGGCGCCGACTTGCGCGATGCGTAGTCGGTCCACACGGTGCGCGCGCCGCCTTCGGCGTAGACGACGCCAGGCTCGTCGACGCGCTCGATCTGGTGGTAGGTGTCGAAGCTGCTGCGGCCGACGTGGGCGACGTCGAGCGTCACGCGCACCGTGCCCGGAAACTCGAGCTGGCGCAGGAAGCTGCAGAACGCGTTGACGATCACCGGGCCCTGGCCGCGGCCGTCGGTGCTGCCGCCGAGCGCGAACACCCAGTCGAGCCGGCAGACCTCCATGTAGCGGAAGTACAGCGTGTTGTTGACGTGGCCCATCGAGTCCATGTCGCCCCAGCGGATCGGCACTTCGACGGCGTGGACGCGGTGCCGGTCGTCGGGCAGGTGGAAGCGCAGCATCGTCGTTCCTGCAGAGATCGCGCGGTCAGCGGATGCCGAGCTCGGCGGCGATGCGCGCGACCTGCGCCTGCAGCGCCGCGACCTCGTCGGCCAGCCGCGTCTGCTCGGCTTTCAACGCCGCGAGCTCGCCGGCGTCGATGCCCGCCGGCGCGGCGGCGTCGCCGGCGCCGACGCGCGGCGCAGCGGGCGGCGGGTCGCCGCACAACCGGTGCGCCCAGCGCGCTTCGCGTTCGCCCGGCGCGCGCGCCAGCCTTACGACGAGCGGCGGCGACTTCGCCGCGAGCTCGTCGAGGAAGCCGTCGACCGACGACACGTCGGCGAAGCGGTGCAGCCGTTCGCTGTTCAGCCGCAGCTCGGCCGCGGTCTGCGGCCCGCGCAGCATCAGCACCGCGAGCAGAGCGACGGCAGCGCCGGGCACCTGCAGCGCGCGCGCCGTGTTGTGCTCGAACTTCGCGACGCGGCTGCCGCCGCCTTCGAACACCAGGCTCAGCGACTTCAACCCGTCGAGAGCGACGAGCACGTCGCTCTCGCCGGCGGAGACGACCGGGTGGCGCGCGGTCTTCTGGTTGCAGCCGGCGACAACCGCGTTCAGCGATAGCGGATAGGTATCGGGCACCGTCGCCTGCTTCTCGACGAGCACGCCGAGCACGCGGGCTTCGAGCGGCGTCAGCAGGCGCAAGGCGGGCGTGGCGGCGGCGAGGCTACACGCCGTAGCCGTCGTCAGCGGCGACGACCGCGCCGTTGACGAAGTGGCTCTCGTCGGCGCACAGCAACATCAGCACCGCGTCGAGGTCGGCCGGCTTGCCGACGCGCTTGCGCGGCAACGACTCGACGAGTTTGCGCCCGGCGTCGGTCTGCCAGTGGTAATGATTGATCTCGGTGTCGATGTAGCCCGGGCACAGCGCGTTGACGTTGATGCCCCAGCGTCCCCACTCGAGCGCCATCGCCCGCGTCATGTGGATCATCGCCGCCTTGCTCGTCGCGTAGACGCCGATCTGCGGCACGACGCGCAGCCCGGCCATCGACGCGACGTTGACGATGCGCCCGCCGGTGAACGTGCCCGGCGCTTCGCCTTTGCTGCGGGCAATCATCCGCCGCGCGACTTCCTGCGCGGTGAAGAACGCGCCGCGCAGATTGACGTTCATCACCGCGTCGAAGTCGGCCGGCTTGACGTCGGCCAGCCGCTGCGTCGCGGCGATGCCGGAGTTGTTGACGAGGATGTCGATCGCGCCGACCTCGGTCTCGGCGTGCGCGACCGCGGCCTTGATGCTCGCGATGTCGGTGACGTCGAGCGCGACGACGTGGGCGTCGCCGCCCTGGCTTTCGATCTCGGCGCGCAGCGTCTTCAGCCGCTCGGTGCGCCGCGCCGCGAGAACCACGCCGGCACCGGCGGCGGCGAGCGTGCGCGCGAACTGCTCGCCGAGGCCGCTGGACGCCCCGGTGACGAAGGCGACGCGGCCCGCGAGGTCGATCTGGTAAGCCATCGCGGCCCCCTCCTTGCGAGGCCGCGGGCACGATAGCACGCGACCCGCAGCGGCCCGCGGTCACGGCGGCGCGGTACGTCGGGCATCATCGCCGCCGCCATGTTGACGTTGCAGGACCTGGCCAAGCGCTACGGCGACACGCCGATCTTCGACCACGTGTCGCTCGACGTCGGCCGCGGCGAGTTCGTCGCGCTGCTCGGCGAATCGGGCGTCGGCAAGTCGACGCTGCTGAACTGCATCGCCGGGCTCGACCGCGCCGATGCCGGGACGATCGAAGTCGACGGCCGGCCGCTCGCCGGGATGGACGACGACGCTTTGGCGCGGCTGCGGCGCGTGTCGCTCGGCTTCGTGTTCCAGGCCTTCCACGTGCTGCCGCACCTGACGGTCGCCGAGAACGTCGCGCTGCCGTTGCGCCTGCTGGGCCGCGACGACGCGGCGCGCGTCGCGGCGATGCTCGACGCGGTCGGCCTGGCCGGGCTCGGCGGCCGCTGGCCGGCGCAGCTGTCGGGCGGACAGCTGCAGCGCGTGGCGATCGCCCGCGCCGTGGTCCACGCGCCCGGGCTGATCCTCGCCGACGAACCGACCGGCAACCTCGACCCCGAGACCGCCGAGCGCGTGCTCGGCGCGCTGTCGGCGCAGGTTGCCGGCGCCGGCGCGGCGTGTCTGCTGGTCACGCATTCGACCGCTGCCGCGGCGCACGCCGACCGCGTGCTGCGGCTGACCGCGCACGGCATCGTGCCGGCGGCGCGATGACGCGCGCCGCGACCGCGCGTGGCGACGCCCGCGAAGCCCGCGACGCGCCACCGCGCCGCGCCAGCGGCGAGTTCACGCTGAGCTTGCTGCGGTTGTTGATCGCGCGCGAGTGGCGCCACCACCCGTGGCGCCACGGCGCGGCGCTGCTCGCGGTGGCGCTCGGTGTCGCGCTCGCGTATTCGGTGCACCTGATCAACACGTCGGCGCTGGCCGAGTTTTCGGCCGCGGTGCGCGCGGCCAACGGCGACCCCGACCTGAGCCTGCGCGGCCGCGGCCTCGCCGATGCGCTGTTCGACCGCGTCGCCACCGACCCGGCGGTGCAGCTCGCGAGCCCGGTGCTCGAGGTCGACACCTACGCGCGCACGGCCGACGGCCAGCGCGTTGCCGTGCGCGTGATCGGCATCGACGCGCTGCGCGCCGCGCCGATGGCGCCGGCGCTGCGGCCGCTGCCGGCCGACGGCGAGGCGCGGCTCGCGTTCCTCGACCCCGACGCGGCGTTCTCCAACACCGCGGCGCGCGAGCTGCTCGGCCTCGTCGACGGTGGCGCCGTCGAGCTGCAAAGCGGCCCCGGCTACGCACGGCTGCGCGTCGCCGGCACGGTCGCGGCGACCGGGCCGCCGCTCGTCGTCGTCGACGTCGCCGGCGTGCAAGCGCACTTCGGCCGCGTCGGCGAACTGACGCGCATCGACGTGCGCCTCGTCGCCGGCGCCGACGACGCGGCGCTGCTGCGCCGGCTGGACCTGCCCGACGGCGTCGCGCCGGTGGCCGCCGCCGACGCCGAGCAGCGCGTGTCGAACGTGTCGCGCGCCTACCGCGTGAACCTCACGGTGCTGGCGCTGGTGGCGCTGTTCGTCGGCGCGTTCCTGGTGTTCTCGGTGG
>CBDUBX010000153.1:0-6050 GCA_965365495.1 uncultured Burkholderiales bacterium | reverse complement strand
ACGTGCTGCTCGTCGACCAGCACCGCTTCCCGCGCGACAAGGTCTGCGGCGACGGCCTGATCCCCGACGCGATGGCCGCGCTCGAGCGGCTCGGCGCGCTCGACGAGGTGTCCGACCTCGCGACGCACGTGCCGCACGTGCGCTGCGTCGCGCCGCGCGGCGCGGCGGTCGACGTCCCGGGGCGGATCGCGGTGCTGCCGCGGCGCGTCCTCGACGACCTGCTGGTGAAGCGCGCCGTCGCCGCCGGCGCGCGGACCTGGATGCCGGCGAAGTTCGAGGCGCCGATCGACGACGCCGGCCGCGTCGTCGGCGCGCGGCTGCGCAGCGACGCCGGTGCGGTCGACGTCGCCGCGCGCTGGGTCGTGCTGGCCACCGGGGCGGTGCCGCAGGCGCTGCAGGCCGCCGGCGTCTGCGAACGCCACACGCCGAGTGGCGTCGCGCTGCGCGGCTACGTCCGGCACGACGGGCTGGCGGCGACGATCCGCCAGTTGCAGATGGTGTGGCACCCGCGGCTGGCCGGCGGCTACGGCTGGATCTTTCCGGGCCCGGGCAACGTGTTCAACATCGGTGCCGGGCTCACCGGCAGCCACGTCGTGACGCGCGCCGGCCGCGGGCGGATGCACGACCACGTCAACCTGCGTGCGATGTTCGACGCGTTTTGCGACGTGTACGCGCCGGCGCGCGAGCTGATGCGCGACGGCGAGCTGCTCGGCGCGGTCAAGGGCGCGCCGCTGCGATGCACGCTGCGTGGCGCGCGTTACTCGCGCCCCGGGCTGCTCGTCACCGGCGAAGCCGCCGGCAGCACCTACGCGTTCACCGGCGAAGGCATCGGCAAGGCGATGGAGACCGGGCTGCTCGCCGCCGACGCGCTGCGCGGCGCGCGCCGTGCCGACGCCGTCGCTGGGGACGCCGACGTCCGCGGCCGCTACGAAGCCGCGCTGTGCGCGCTGCAGCCGCGCTTCGACCTCTACGACAAGGCGAGCCACGTCAACCACCGGCCGTGGATCGCCGACGTCGTCGTCTGGCGCGCGCGGCGCAGCCCGCGCATCCTGAAGCGGCTGGCGGGGCTGCTCGATGAGACGAGCAACCCCGGCAACCTGTTCACGTGGCGCGGCGTGCGCCGGCTGATGTTCGAATAGGCGACGCCCGCCGTCGCCCCGATCGTTGTCGCGCGATGTGCCAGCTGCTCGGCATGAACGCCAACACGCCGACCGACGTGATGTTCAGCTTCGCCGGCCTGGCGACGCGCGCCGACGAGCACAAGGACGGCTTCGGCATCGCTTTCTTCGAAGGCCGCGGCGTGCGCCACTTCATCGACCACCACGGCGCGCGGTCGAGCCCGGTCGCCGCGCTGGTGCAGCACTACCCGATCCACAGCACCCACGTCGTCGCCCACATCCGCAAGGCGACGCAGGGCCACGTCGCGCTGGCCAATACGCACCCGTTCGTGCGCGAGCTGTGGGGCCGCTACTGGGTGTTCGCGCACAACGGCGACCTGAAGGGCTACGCGCCGCGCCTGCACGGCGCGTTCCGCCCGGTCGGCGACACCGACAGCGAGCGCGCGTTCTGCTGGCTGATGCAGGAGCTGGCCAAGGCGCACGCCGGCGTGCCGAGCATCGGCGAGCTGACGGCGACGCTGACCGAGCTGCTGCCGGCGGCGGCCGCGCACGGCACGTTCAACGTGCTGCTGTCCAATGGCCAGGCGCTGTGGGCGCACTGCTCGACGCGGCTCTACGCGCTGGAGCGCGGCCACCCGTTCGGCGCGGCGACGCTCGCCGACGACGACCTGAGCGTCGATTTCGCGCCGCTGACGACGCCGAGCGACCGCGTCGCGATCGTCGCCACCGAGCCGCTGACGCGCGGCGAGCCGTGGCAGGCGTTCGCGCCCGGCGAGATCGGCGTCTTCGTCGACGGCCGGCGTGCGTCGCCGCGGTCGCCGGCGCCGGCGGCTGGTTAGCATCCGCGACGCCTTCGCCGAGCCGCCCATGCCTGCGATCCCCGTCCCGCGCTTCGACCAGTTCTACCGCCACCCCGAGCTGACGCGGTTGCTGCACGACTACGCCGCCGCGGTGCCGCAGCTCGTTTCGGTGACGTCGATCGGCAAGAGCTACGAAGGGCGCGACATCTGGCTCGTGACGCTGACCAACCGCGACACCGGCGCGGACGTCGACAAGCCGGCGCTGTGGGTCGACGGCAACATCCACGCCGCCGAGCTGACCGCGTCGACCGCATGCCTGTACTGGCTGCACGCGCTCGTCACGCGCTACGCGGCCGGCGACGCCGACGCGAAGCGGCTGCTCGACACGCGCGCGGTCTACGTCGCACCCAGGCTGAACCCCGACGGCGCCGAGCTCGCGCTAGCCGACCGGCCGCGCCACATTCGCGCGTCGACGCGGCCGTATCCGTACGACGAGCCGCCGGTCGACGGCCTGACCGTCGAGGACGTCGACGGGGACGGCCGCATTCTGTCGATGCGCATCCCCGACCCGCACGGCGGCTACAAGAAGCACCCCGACGAGCCGCGGCTGATGGTCGCGCGCGAACCCGGCGAGCACGGCGGCGACTATTACCGCGTCGTCCCGGAAGGCACGATCAAGAACTTCGACGGTCTGAAGTTCTCGACCAACGCCGACCGCGAAGGGCTCGACCTGAACCGCAACTTCCCCGCCTACTGGCGGCAGGAGTTCGAGCAGCTCGGCGCGGGGCCGTACCCGACCAGCGAGCCCGAGGTGCGGGCGATGGTCGATTTCGTCGTGCGACATCCGAACATCGGCGCGGCGGTGAGCTTCCACACCCACAGCGGCGTGATCCTGCGGCCGATGGGCACGCAGAGCGACGACGACATGACGCCCGAGGACCTGTGGGTCTACAAGCGGCTGTCGGACATCGGCGCTAGGCTCACCGGCTACCCGGCGATCAGCGTCTGGCACGACTTCAAGTACCACCCGAAGCAGATCATCACCGGCACCCAGGACTGGGTGTACGAGCACCTCGGCGCGCTGTTCTGGACGGTCGAGATCTGGGCGCCGAACAAGGAGGCCGGGATCACCGACTACCAGTGGGTCGAGTGGTATCGCGAGCACCCGGTCGAGGACGACCTGAAGCTGCTGAAGTGGAGCGACGAGCAGTGCGGCGGCCAGGCGCACGTCGACTGGAAGCCGTTTTGCCACCCGCAGCTGGGCATGGTCGAAATCGGCGGCTGGGACAGGATGAACTACTGGCGCAACCCGCCGCCGGCGCTGCGCGAACGCGAAGCGGCGCGCTTTCCGCAGTGGCTGCTGCAGATCGGGCTGGCGCTGCCGAAGCTCGAGGTGCTGCGCGCCGAAGTGCGCGCGCTCGGCGGCGACAGCTGGCGCGTGCGTTTCGCGGTCGCCAACAGCGGCTACCTGCCGTCGTACGTGAGCCAGCGTGCGATCGAACGCAAGACCGCGCGCGGCACGGTGTTCACGATCCACGTGCCGAGCGGCGTCACGCTGGCCAGCGGCAGCGAGCGCGTCGTCGGCACGCACCTCGAAGGCCACGCGCCGAAGTCGAGCCTGCAGGCTTTCCTGCCGAGCCGCGACGTCACCGGCGACCGCGCGGTCGTCGAGTGGGTCGTCCACGGCGCGCGCGGCACGTCGATCGCGCTGACCGCGACCGCCGACCGCGCCGGCACCGTCCGCTGCGAAGTGACACTGGACTGAGACCGGACCGAGCCGCCGGAAGGCGGCGAGTGCTGGTCGAAGGCTCCGGCTGCGATACCAGCGGCCGGGCTGAGACCGGACCGAGCGGAAGGCGTCGAGTGCTGGTCGAAGGCTCCGGCCGCGATACCAGCGGCCGGGCTGAGACCGGACCGAGCGGAAGGCGGCGAGTGCGGGTCGAAGGCTCCCCCCGCTATACCAGCGCACCGCCTTTCAGCCGGCGGTCGCGCCACGCTGCGGCAGCAGCGCCCACAGCGGCACCGCTTCGATGCCGTCGTCGAGCCGAAACCGGTGCGGGCCCGGGTGGACGACGTACAGCGCGTCGAGCTTCAGGTCGCGCATCGCGATGCGCATCGACGGCGTGACCGTCGGCGCGTCTGCACGCTTGAATTCGATGCCGATCCGGCGCGCGCCCTGCAGCATCAGCAGGTCGAGCTCGGCGCCTTGCTGGGTGGCCCAGAAGTAGGCCTGCTGCGGCCGGGCGATGCGCAGCACCTGTTCGAGCGCATGACCTTCCCAGCTGGCGCCGCTGCGCGGGTGTGTCAGCAGCTGCGGCAGCGTCTGCACGTCGATCAGCGCGTGCAGCAGCCCGGTGTCGCGGAAGTAGACCTTCTGCGACTTGACCTGGCGCTTGCCGAGGTTCTCGTGCCACGGCGGCAGCTGCCGCACCATCATCGTCTGCGTCAGCACGTCGAGATAGCGGCGGACGGTGGGCTCCGACACGCCGAGCGAGCGCGCCGGGTCGGCGGCCGACCAGCGCTGGCCTTGGGTAGTGAGCGAGCATTGTCCAGAAACGCAGCATCGCTGGTGCGCCGACGTTCAGACCGAACTGCGGCAGGTCGTACTGCACGTGCATGCGCACCGCATCGTGGCGCCAGGCATAGCTGTCGGCATCGGTCGCGGCGAGGTACGACGGCGGAAAGCCGCCGCGCAGCCACAAGCGCTGCGCCGCGTCGGCATTCCAGCCGCCGCCGGCGCCTGCGACTTCGAGCAGGTCGAAGCCGCCCACCTCGACGACCTCCACGCGGCCCAGCAGCGACTCTCCGGCCTGGCGGGCAAGGCTCGGCGAGGCACTGCCGAGCAGCAGATACTGCCCCGGCGCGTCGGTCCGGTCCATCAGCACGCGCAGCAGCGGAAACAGCTCCGGCAGACGCTGCACTTCGTCGATGACGACAAGGCCTCGCAGACCTTCGAGCGCCTGTACCGGTTGCTCGAGACGCCGGGCATGCGGCGGGTATTCGAGGTCGAACCAGTTCGGCGAGTCGACATTCAGGAACTTTCGTGCGAGCGTGCTCTTGCCGGCTTGGCGAGGACCGACGAGCACGACTCCGCGTGAGCGGGCCAGCGCGCGGCGAACCGAATCTTCGAGTGCGCGGCGGGAGACCATCCGCGCGATCTATACCATGAAAATCCAAAGTCTCACTTTGGAATTTCATGGTCTTCGAAGCGGCATACGTACGCATTTCGCGTCGCCGCCGCACGATCATGGCCGCATGCGACGTCACACGAAAGGATGCGCCGATGATTGCCAAGAACACGATCTGCCTGTGGTACGACGGCACCGCGCTCGACGCCGCGCGCTTCTACGCCGCGACGTTTCCCGACAGCGCTGTCGGCGACGTGCTGCGCGCGCCGGGCGACTTTCCGTCGGGCAAGGAAGGCGACGTGCTGACGGTGCAGTTCACCGTCGCCGGCATCCCGTGCCTCGGCCTGAACGGCGGCCCCGAGTTCAAGCCGGACGAGGCGTTCTCGTTCCAGATCGCGACCGACGACCAGGCCGAGACCGACCGGCTGTGGAACGCGATCGTCGGCAACGGCGGCCAGGAGAGCGCCTGCGGCTGGTGCAAGGACCGCTGGGGCGTGTCGTGGCAGATCACGCCGCGCGCGCTGACCGAGGCGATCGCCGACCCCGACCGAGCCGCGGCCAAGCGCGCGTTCGACGCGATGATGACGATGGGCAAGATCGACATCGCCGCGATCGAGGCGGCGCGGCGGGGCGCCGGGGCAGCGCGCGGCTAACGCTGCTCGAAACGAAACACCGCCACGCTCGCCAGCAGATTCGGCCGTCGCCGCACGACGCGGCCGCTCTGCAGCCCGAAGCGGTCGGTGACGTGCAGCCCGCAGCGCTGCGCCAATACGTCGAAATCGGCGAACGTCGCAACGCGGATGTTCGGCGTGTCGTACCACTGGTAAGGCAGCGCGCGCGTCACCGGCATGCGCCCGCCGAGCACGCGCAGCCGGTTGGGCCAGTGCGCGAAGTTCGGGAACGCGACGATGCCGATGCGGCCGACGCGCGCCGTCTCGCGCAGCATCTTCTCGGTGTTGCGCAGGTGCTGCAGCGTGTCGATCTGCAGCACGACGTCGAAGCTG
>CBDUBX010000152.1:0-6080 GCA_965365495.1 uncultured Burkholderiales bacterium | reverse complement strand
GTAGCGCGCGAGCTCGTCGCGCACCGCGGCCGAATCGGTCTCGCGCAGGCGGCGCGCGAAGTTCGGGATGATCCCTTCGAACGCGTGCCGCCGCTTGACGACGCGGCTGCGTCCGCCGCTGCCGGCGGCCTCGTAGACGAACTCGATCTCGTCGTCGCCCGAGCCGTGCAGCAGCACGTCGCGCGCCGCTGCGGGCAGGCGCTCGAACGGCGTGTCGATGTCGAAGCCGTAGTGGCGCGCGACGCTCTCGAGCAGCGAATGGGTGTAGGCGTTGCGCCGGTCCCAGCCCTTGACCGCGCCGGCGGCGAGGCTCAGCGACGGGAAGGCGACGACGCGGTCGGGGTCGAACGCCGTCACCTGGCCGAGACCGTCGCACGCCGGGCATGCGCCGACCGGCGAGTTGAAGCTGAACAGCCGCGGTTCGAGCTCGGGCAGCGACCAGCGGCACACCGGGCAGCCGAAGCGGCTGCTGAACAGGTGCTCGCGCGGCGGCGACGGTGGCGCAGCGGCGGCGGCGGTGTCGGCGTCGCCGCCGGCGTCGATCTCGAGCGCGATCGCGCGGCCGTCGGCGATGCGCAGCGCGGCCTCGAAGCTCTCGGCCAGCCGCTGTCGCGCGTCGGGGCGCGTGCGCAGCCGGTCGACGACGACGTCGATGTCGTGCTTGTCGTTCTTCTTCAGCGCCGGCAGGTCGTCGGCGTCGACGACGGCGCCGGGCCGGCCGTCACTGCCGATGCGAAAGCGCACGTAGCCGCGCGCGCGCATGTCGTCGAACAGCTCGACGAACTCTCCCTTGCGGTCGCGCACCACCGGCGCCAGCACCATCAGCCGCGTGCCCTGGGGCAGCGCGAGCACCGCGTCGACCATCTGCGACACGCTCTGCGCGGCGAGCGGCAGGTCGTGGTCGGGGCAGTACGGCGTACCGGCGCGCGCGTACAGCAACCGCAGGTAGTCGTGTATCTCGGTGACCGTGCCGACCGTGGACCGCGGGTTGTGGCTGGTCGCCTTCTGCTCGATGCTGATCGCCGGGCTCAGCCCCTCGATGACGTCGACGTCGGGCTTGTCCATCAACTGCAGGAACTGCCGCGCGTACGCCGACAGGCTCTCGACGTAGCGCCGCTGGCCCTCGGCGTACAGCGTGTCGAACGCCAGGCTCGACTTGCCCGACCCGCTCAAGCCCGTGATCACGACCAGCGCGTGCTTCGGGATGTCGACGTCGATGTTCTTCAGGTTGTGCGTGCGCGCGCCCCGCACGCGAAGCGTGCGGGCGTCCTCGGCCACGCCGAGCGCTCGGGTGTCGGCGGCGGCGTACCGCGGTCGGACGTCTTCGGCGTCGAGCAGCGAGCGGGCGTGATCGATGTCATCGGCGTCGCGCATCGAGCGGGCGTCTTCGGGCGCGCGCGCTGCCACCTTTTGGGCGACGCGACCTCGCACCGCGCGGTCTGCTTCGGCCACCGAGACGGCATCGGACGGGGCGGCACTGCCGCTGGCTGGAGGACGTTTGCGGCTCGGCATCGGCAGCTGGAAGGCAACCGGCCATCATAGTGATGCGACCCGTCGCGCCGGCGCCGACCCTGGCGCACGAATGCGGGATCAGCGGCGCGGGTCCGCCGCGGTGTCGTTCAGCGCGAGCCAAGCGAGCACCGCCAGCGGCGCCGTCTCGGCGCGCAGCACGCGCGGTCCGAGCCCGACCGCGACGAAGCCGGCGTCGATCGCCGCCGCTTCCTCGGCGTCGGTCAGCCCGCCTTCGGGGCCGCTGATGCAGACGACCGGACGGTCGTCGCGCGCACGCGAGCGATCGACGCCTGCGAGCGCAGCGGCGTGCGGATGCGGGGTCAGCAGCCAGCGCGACTCGCCGTCCGCCGCCGGCGGCAACGCCGACAGGAAGCCGGCGATGTCGCGCACCGGCTCGACGACCGGCACGCGCGCGCGTCCGCACTGCTCGCACGCCGCGCGCGCCAGCGCCTGCCAATGCGCCTGCCGGCGCGCAGCGCGTTCGCCCGCGAGACGCAGCACCGACCGCTCGGCGAGCAGCGGCTGCAGCACCGCGACGCCGAGCTCGGTCGCCTTCTCGACGACGACATCGTCGCGATCGTTGGCCGGCATCGCCACCGCCAGCGTCACGCGCCGTGCGAGCTCGCGGTCGACCACCACCGCCGCGCCGATGCGCACCCGCACCGCATCGCGCGCGACGGCGAGCACCGTTGCCGGCCATTCGCCGCCGCTGCCGTCGAACAGCACGAGGTCGTCGCCGGGCTGCACGCGCCGCACCTGCGCGTGGCGCGCGGCGGCGGGCGGCAACGCGAAATCGGCGGCGGGCGCGAGCGGCGGGTCGACGTAGAGGCGGATCGGCATCGGCGGCAGCGAATGATCGCCGCGCGGGCTGCAACTTCGCAAATCACCGACCGCTGGCGCGCGCACGGTCGCGCCGCCCGGCCGATCGCGGTGGGTTCTTTGAGCCCGACCCGCCACCGTCGCGTGGCGTCGACTACGACCGAAGCGCACTGGCGCCGGCGTTCGGACTGCAGCAAGATCGCGGGACAACAGAGCGGTTCGGAGGGCCCATGCGTCGCGCATTCCACGCCGCCCGGTGGGGGCAGGGTCCGGTCTTCGCCGCGCTGTTCGCCGCAGTGCATCGCGTGGCAAGCGCCGCCGACGACAGCTGCGAATACGCCCGCGACGGCGCCTGCGACGCGCCGCCGATCTGCGACGCCGGCACCGACGCGACCGACTGCGGCGGCGAGACGCCGACTTTTGGCGGCTCCGGCTCGACCGATGGCGGCTTGCCCGAGCCGCCGTCGTTCGACGCCTCGGAAGCCGTCGACGGCGACCCGTTCGAGTCGCTGCTCGGCGCGGCGAGCGCCGGCGAGTGGCTCGTCGCCGGCCTGTTGGTCGCCGCCGCGGTGCTCATCGTGCAGCGTCGCGCACTCGCGCCGCGCAGCGGCACCGCCGCGGCCGGGCTGCTGGTCTTCGCCGTCGCGCTGGCGGGCTTGCGCTGGCTGCCCGACACCGTCCTCGAAGTCCTGTACTCGTTCGGCGGCGCGATCGGCATCGGCGCGCAGCCGTTGCTGCTGGCCACCGGGCTTTCGCTGTTGATCTTTGCCGTCGTCCAGTCGCGGTCGGAGCAGGCCGCCGCGTCGCCGCTCGAGTCGGTGGTGCGCGCCGCGCTGCACCCGGACATGACGACGACCGATTCGGAAGAGATCTCGGCCGCGCGGCGGCTGTGCCAGACGACGGCGCAGCGCCTCGAAGAGCGGCTCGGCGCGTCGGCGGGTCGCTTCCACCTCTACGCCGAGTACGACGCGGTCAGCCGGCCGTGGGTGCAGGTCGACCGGTTGTGCGACGACGGCCGCGGCACGTTCGTCGCCCGGCTGCGGATGGAGTTCCGCCCCGAGCCGTTCGCCGCGTACCCGGTCGTCGTCGACGTCGACGTCGACGACCGCGGACGGCGGCGACGCGTCACCTCGATCGTCGAGCTCGGCACGGCACAGGTCGACGCGCTGGCCGACTGCCTCGCCGGCACCGGTGGGCGCTTCGTCTGGCAGGGCGAGCGGTTGCGCGAGTGGCCGTGGCAGCTGTGGCGGCCGCGCCAGCAGCTGACGGTCCTCGAATCGCCGTTCCTCGCCGGATTGCGGGCCAACGTCAAGATGGCGTTGTGGGTGCTGGCGATCGTCGCGGTCGGGCTGATCTGGACCGCCTTTCCGATCTCGACGACTGTCGTCCTCGTCGCGCTGGGCATCGCGTGGCGTCGGTGGTACGTGCCGCCGCCGAACTACCGCGTGGTCAACGGCTCGCCGTCTCGGCCGCCGCGCAGCCTGCTGGCGCTGGACTCGTGGCAGGCCGTCGTCCGCGACCTCGGCGCGCAGCGCGACGACGTCGCCGGCCGGCTCGAAGCGCGGCTGAAGGCGCACCTCACGACCACCGACGACCCGGTGACCGTGCGCTGGGAAGACATCTGGTACCAGGGCGCCGGCGGCAAGGTCGAACGCCAGCAGCTGAGCATCGGGATGCGCCGCGCGCTCGTGTTCGTGCGCATCTACCGCTACGGCAGCGACCTCTTCGTCGGCTGGGACGCGCACGTCAACCGCCTGGCGTGGACCGAGCGCGCGGTCCGCTCCGGCCACCGCGCGAGCGACGGGCTGAAGGTGCAGCTCGTCGCTGTCGATACGCACGAGCAGCCGCTCAACGAATACGACGTCACCGACGCCAACTTCCTGCTCGAAGCGACGCATTCGCACCTCACCGCGCTGGTCAAGGACGTGCTGCGCGAGCGGCAGATCGACCAGGAGCTCGACTTCAGCATCGTCCGCGAATCGCGCCAGGGTCTGGTTCGCGGCAGCGCACCGACCGCGCGCCGGCGCATCTTCAGCCGCGCCTGACGCCCGGTGTTCGTTCGTTCGGTCTCCGCCGGCGGCGCGCGCTACCTGCACGCCGTGGCGCAGCGCCGGCTGGCGGCCGGCGGCGCCGCCGCGACCGACGGCGTGCGCGACCTCGCCGCGCAGGCCGAGTGGACGCTCGCCAAGCGGGTCGTTTGTCGCACTGACGGCCGCGCCGACGTGCTGTACCAGGCGCGCGCGCCCGCCGACGACGCGACGCGGCTGGCGGCGGTGTTCGCGCAACTGGGCGACGAAGGCTTCCGCCTGCCGCGCGACGACGGCGAATTCGAAGCCTGGCTCGTCGACGCGCCGGCCGCGCGTGCGGGGCTCGATCCGCAGCCGTTTTGCGCCGGCGACTTGCGATTCGCGTGCCCGTTGCGCGCCACGCACCTGTGGCCGCGACTGCTCGCAGCCGGCGTCCGCGGCCGCTGCGGCGTCGGCTACCAGACGAACCTCTACACGCATCGGCCGTCGACGGCGGTGCTGCGTGCGTGGGCGCTGAATCTCGACCGCGTGCACTTGCGGCCCGGCGTTCCGCCGCAACTCGCCGACGTCCAGTCCCGGTTGGGCGAAGTCGCGCGGCGTGGCCGCTGGCTCGCCGAGGAGATCGTGATGGTCGACGCGACGGCGATCGCCGACGGCGTGCAGGACGACGTCGACCGGCTGTTCCGCGGCCGGTACGACGACATCGGCGGCGGGCCGCGGCTGGCGTTCGCCGACCGCGCTTGCAGCGAACCGCTGTCGCTCGCCTGCGACCACGACGACGGGTGGGCCGCCGACCCGGTCGAGGTGGCGGCGCGCGCCGTCGACCGCGACGCCGCGATCGAGTGCCTCGACTTCCAGCCCGACGCCGACGCGTGGCGTTCGGCGCGTCCCGCGTTGGCGATGCCGCCCCGCGTCGAAGCCGACGCCGCGCCGTACGTCTTCATCAGCTACGCGCGCGTCGACACCGCCGCGATGCGCCGGGTGCGCGACGGCTTGATCGCCGCAGGGGTGCCGGTGTGGGTCGACGAGCAGTTGCAGGGCGGCGAGGAGTGGGACGCGGTGCTCGAAAGCCGCATCCGAGGGTGTGCGTTGCTGCTGGTGCTGATGAGCCCCGCTGCCGCGGCGTCGAAGTTCGTTCGCCGCGAGCTGCGCTACGCCGACGCGACCGGGCGGCGCCTGCTGTGCTACCGCCTCGGCGACGCCGAGCTGACCGACGGCATGGCGATGCTGCTGCTGCCGCTGCAGTGGATCGACGACACCCAAGACGGCGCGCGGCAGCAACTCGTCGCAGCGGTGCGGCGCTGGCTCGGCGGCTGATCGGGCCGCGGCGCAGCGGGCTGCGCGGCGGCCGCTTCTCCGGGCGCTACTCCACCGCCTTGACCATCTCCTCGACGACCTTCTTCGCATCGCCGAAGACCATCATCGTCTTGTCCATGTAGAACAGCTCGTTGTCGAGCCCGGCGTAGCCGCTGGCCATCGAGCGTTTGTTGACGATCACCGTCTTGGCCTTGTAGGCCTCGAGGATCGGCATGCCGTAGATCGGGCTGCCCTTGACGTGGGCGGCGGGGTTCACGACGTCGTTGGCGCCGAGGATGATCGCGACGTCGGCCTGGCCGAACTCGCCGTTGACGTCTTCCATCTCGAACACCTGGTCGTACGGCACCTCGGCTTCGGCGAGCAGCACGTTCATGTGCCCGGGCATGCGGCCGGCGACCGGGTGGA
>CBDUBX010000151.1:0-6115 GCA_965365495.1 uncultured Burkholderiales bacterium | reverse complement strand
TTCGGGTCGACCGCCATCAGCTCCATCGCCGCGAGCTGCTCGCCGGCCTTCATCAACCCGATCTCGGCGGTCAGCGACGTGCCGGCGCGGCCGGCGAACAGCAAGCCGGTGACGACCGGCCCGAGCTCGCGCACGAGCGCGAGGTTGACGATCAGCCCCAGCGTCTCGGCGGCGCCGTAGGTCGTCAGCGCGTAGTACATCTGCAACGCGAGCACGAAGCCGACCGCGAGCCCCGACGCGACGATGATGATCAGCGACCGGTTGCCGATCGCGTAGACCTGCGCGACGACGAGGCCGAAGCGGCGCAGCGCCGCCGGCGTCGCGCGCAGCAGCTCGACGAAGAAGAACGCCGCGTGGCCCCAGCCGCGGAAGACGTCGAGCGCGATCGCGCCGAGGCGGGCGAGCGCGGCGGTCATCGCGCGGCGGCCTCGATGCCGAAGTCGGCCGCGATCGGCGGCGCGGGGTAATGGAACTTCACCGGGCCGTCGGGTTCGCCGCGGACGAACTGGCGCGTCTCGGCGTCGGTGCTCTCCATCAATTCGGCCGGCGTGCCCTGTGCGACGACGCGGCCGCCCGGCGCGAGCAGCACGACGTGGTCGGCGATCGCCATGCACTGCGGGATGTCGTGGCTGACGAGCAGCGTCGTCGCGTCGGTCACGTCGTTCAGCGTCCGGATCAGCTTGGCGGCGACGCCCATGCTGATCAGGTCGAGCCCGGCAAACGGCTCGTCGTACATGATCAGCTCGGGGTCGAGCGCGATCGCTCGCGCCAGCGCAACGCGCCGCGCCATGCCGCCGGAGATCTCGGCGATGCGCAGCCGCGCGGCGCCGCGCAGCCCCACGGCGTTGAGCTTCATCAGCACGATGTCGCGGATCATCGCGCCGGGCAGCTGCGTGTGTTCGCGCAACGGAAACGCCACGTTGTCGTAGACGCTCAGGTCGGTGAACAGTGCGCCGAACTGGTAGAGCATGCCGAGCCGGCGCCGCAGCCGGTACAGCTGCGCCTTGTTGCGCGTGTTGACGACCTCGCCGTCGAAGACGACCCGGCCGCGGTCGGGCCGGTGCACGCCGCCGATCAGCCGCAGCAGCGTCGTCTTGCCGCAGCCCGAGCCGCCGAGGATCGCGGTGACCTGGCCGCGGCGGAAGCGCAGCGACACGTCGACGAGGATCGGCCGCGCCGGGTCGTAGCCGAAGCCGACGTGGTCGATCTCGATGAAGGCGTCGGGGGTCAAGCCGAAAGGGGGCGACAGACGCTGCGGCGCAGGCGCGTCCGCGGCGAAGCAGGACAAGCGGCGAATTCTGGCACGCGAGTGTTCAGTGCCCTGCCATTTGAGGGGTGAAAAGCTGTTGCCGCGGCACGCCGGCCGCGGGCGGCGCGGTCAGCGCGGCAGCGCGCTCGCGCCCATCAGGAACGCGTCGATCGCGCGCGCCGCCTGACGGCCCTCGCGGATCGCCCAGACGACCAGGCTCTGGCCGCGGCGCATGTCGCCGGCGGCGTAGACCTTCGGCACGTCGGTGGCGTAGCCGCCGACCTCGTCGGTCGCCGCGCGCGCGTTGCCGCGCGCGTCGACCGCGACGCCGAACGCCGCGAGCACCGACGCCACCGGCGCGGTGAAACCCATCGCCAGCAGCACGAGGTCGGCCTTGAACTCCTGCTCGCTGCCGGGCACCTCGGTCATCCGGCCGTCGACCCACTCGACGCGCACGGTCTTCACCGCGGTCACGCGGCCCTTGTGGCCGACGAACTCCTTGGTCGCGATCGCGAACTCGCGCGTGCAGCCTTCCTCGTGGCTCGAACTCGTGCGCAGCTTGGTCGGCCAGTACGGCCAGACGAGCGGCTTGTCCTCGGCTGCCGGCGGCATCGGCAGCAGCTCGAACTGGGTGACGCTGGCGGCGCCGTGGCGGTTGCTGGTGCCGACGCAATCGCTGCCGGTGTCGCCGCCGCCGATGACGACGACGTGCTTGCCGCCGGCCTTGATCTGGCCCTTGACCTTGTCGCCGGCGACGACCTTGTTCTGCTGCGGCAGGAACTCCATCGCGAAGTGCACGCCGTCGAGGTCGCGCCCCGGCACCGGCAGGTCGCGGCTCGTCTCGGCGCCGCCGGCGAGCAGCACCGCGTCGAAATCGGCGAGCAGCGCGTCGGCGGCGACGGTCGTCGTCGCGTCGTTGGTCACGCGGGTCGCCGCGCCGTCGGCCGGCATCGCGCCGACGAGCACACGGGTGCGGAAGACGACGCCTTCGGCCTGCATCTGCTCGACGCGGCGGTCGATGTGCGACTTCTCCATCTTGAAGTCGGGGATGCCGTAGCGCAGCAGCCCGCCGATGCGGCCGTTCTTCTCGAACACCGTGACCGCGTGGCCGGCGCGCGCGAGCTGCTGCGCCGCCGCCAGCCCCGCCGGGCCGCTGCCGACGACCGCGACCTTCTTGCCGGTGGCCACCGCCGGCGGCCGCGGCACGACCCAGCCTTCGGCCCACGCGCGGTCGGCGATCGCGTGCTCGATGCTCTTGATGCCGACCGGATCGTCGTTGACGTTCAGCGTGCACGCTGCTTCGCAAGGCGCCGGGCACACGCGGCCGGTGAACTCGGGGAAGTTGTTCGTCTGGTGCAGCACGTCGATCGCGCCGCGCCAGTCGCTGCGGTACACCAGGTCGTTGAAGTCCGGGATGATGTTGTTGACCGGGCAGCCGTTGTTGCAGAACGGCGTGCCGCAGTCCATGCAGCGCGCGCCCTGCACGCGGGCGTCGTCTTCGACGAGCGTGGCGACGAACTCCTTCCAGTTCTTCAGCCGCTCGCGCGGCGGCTCGTAGCGTTCTTCGACGCGTGCGTACTCGAGAAATCCGGTGACCTTGCCCATGGCGGCTCGACAAGAAGTTCGCAGCAAAGAGAGGAAGTGACGGCGGCGCCTCAGCGCTCGGCGAGCGCGGCCGACGCTTGCGCGCGGCCGGTCGCGCCGGCGGCGGTTGCGGCGGCGGCGCGGCCTGCGAGCACGCGCTTGTATTCGTGCGGAACCACCTTGACGAAGCGCGACCGCGCGTCGGCCCAGTGGTCGAGCAGCTCGCGCGCGCGCAGGCTGCCGGTCCAGCGGTGGTGGTCCTCGACGAGCTTCTTCACCAAAGCCTCGTCGGCCTGCTCGCGGTGCAGTCCGACCGTCGGACCGTCCTGCTCCTCGCGCGGCAGCACCTTCTCGAGCGCGACCATCGCGGTGTTGCAGCGGCGGCCGAAGTGGCCGTCCTCGTCCCAGACGTAGGCGACGCCGCCGCTCATGCCGGCGGCGAAATTGCGCCCGGTGCGGCCGAGGACGACGACGGTGCCGCCGGTCATGTACTCGCAGCCGTGGTCGCCGGTGCCTTCGACGACCGCCGTCGCACCCGACAGCCGCACCGCGAAGCGTTCGCCGGCGACGCCGCGGAAGAACGCCTCGCCGCTGGTGGCGCCGTACAGCGCGGTGTTGCCGACGATGATGTTCTTCGTCGCGTCGCCGCGGAACTCGATCGACGGCCGCACGACGATGCGCCCGCCCGACAGGCCCTTGCCGGTGTAGTCGTTGGCGTCGCCGATCAGGTACAGCGTGATTCCCGGTGCGACGAAGGCGCCGAAGCTCTGGCCACCGGTGCCTTCCAGCTGCATGAAGATCGTGTGGTCGGGCAGCCCTTCGGGGCGGTGGCGGACGAGTTCGCCCGACAGCATCGTGCCGACGCTGCGGTTGCGGTTGCGCACCTCTTCGATGAAGTGCACCTTTTCGCCGCGCAGGATCGCCGGCTGGCAGCGCTCGATCAGCTTGACGTCGAGCGCGCGGCCGAGGTTGTGGTCCTGCGACTCGGTGTGGCGCCGCGGCACGTCGGCGGCGGCCTTCGGCTCGTGGAAGATGCGCGAGAAGTCAAGCCCGCGCGCCTTCCAGTGCGCGACGCCCTTTTTCGTGTCGAGCAGGTCGACGCGGCCGACCAGTTCGTCGAACGTGCGCACGCCGAGCTGCGCCATGATCCGCCGTGCTTCCTCGGCGACGAAGAAGAAGTAGTTGACGACGTGCTCGGGCTGGCCGGTGAAGCGCCGCCGCAGCACCGGGTCCTGCGTCGCGACGCCGACCGGGCAGGTGTTGAGGTGGCACTTCCGCATCATGATGCAGCCCTCGACGACCAGCGGCGCGGTCGCGAAGCCGAACTCGTCGGCGCCGAGCAGCGCACCGATCACGACGTCGCGGCCGGTCTTCATCTGGCCGTCGGCCTGCACGCGGATGCGGCTGCGCAGGCGGTTCAGCACCAGCGTCTGCTGCGTCTCCGCCAGCCCCATCTCCCACGGCGTGCCGGCGTGCTTGATCGACGACAGCGGCGACGCGCCGGTGCCGCCGTCGTGGCCGGCGATCACGACGTGGTCGGCCTTGCACTTCGCGACGCCGGCGGCGACCGTGCCGACGCCGACCTCGGAAACGAGTTTGACGCTGACCGACGCGCGCGGGTTGGCGTTCTTCAGATCGTGGATCAGCTGCGCGAGGTCCTCGATCGAGTAGATGTCGTGGTGCGGCGGCGGGCTGATCAGGCCGACGCCGGGGACGCTGTAGCGCAGCTTGCCGATGTAGTCGCTGACCTTGCCGCCGGGCAGCTGGCCGCCTTCGCCGGGCTTGGCACCCTGCGCCATCTTGATTTGCAGCTGGTCGGCGCTGGCGAGGTATTCGGTGGTCACGCCGAAGCGCCCCGACGCGACCTGCTTGATGCGACTGCGCAGGCTGTCGCCGGCGACGAGCGGCGTGTCGACTTCGACGATGCCGGGGCCGACGACGTCGCTGAGCTTGGTGCCGTCGGCGATCTTCGCGCCGCGCATCTCGTCGCGGTAGCGCGCCGGGTCCTCGCCGCCTTCGCCGGTGTTGCTCTTGCCGCCGATGCGGTTCATCGCGATCGCCAGCGTCGCGTGCGCCTCGGTGCTGATCGAACCGAGGCTCATCGCGCCGGTGGCGAAGCGCTTGACGATCTCGCTCGCCGGCTCGACCTGGTCGAGCGGAATCGCCTTCGCCGGGTCGACCTTGAACTCGAACAGCCCGCGCAGCGTCATGTGTCGCCGGCTCTGGTCGTTGACGATCTGCGCGAATTCCTTGTAGGTCTCGAAGCGGTTGGCGCGCGACGCGTGCTGCAGCTTGGCGATCGCGTCGGGGGTCCACATGTGCTCTTCGCCGCGGACGCGCCACGCGTACTCGCCACCGGCGTCGAGCCGGTCGGCAACGCCCTGCGGGTCGCCGAACGCCGCGGTGTGCAGCCGGATCGTTTCCTCGGCAACCTCGAAGATGCCGATGCCGCCGACCTGGCTGGCGGTGCCGCGGAAGTACTTGGCGACGAAGTCGCGGTCCAGGCCGATCGCCTCGACGAGCTGCGCACCGCAATAGCTCATGTAGGTGCTCACGCCCATCTTGGACATGATCTTCGACAGCCCCTTGCCGATCGCCTTCACGTAGTTGTGGATCGCGTGGTCGAGCGTCGGCGCACCGGGCAGCGCGGTGTGCAGCTCGACGAGCGTCTGCAGCGCGAGGTAGGGGTGCACCGCCTCGGCGCCGTAGCTCGCGAGCACCGCGAAGTGGTGGACCTCGCGCGCCGACCCGGTCTCGACGACGAGGCCGGCGGTCGTGCGCAGCCCCAGCCGCACGAGGTGGTGGTGCACCGCCGACAGCGCCAGCAGCGCGGGGATCGCCACCTGGTCGCGGCCCATGCGCCGGTCGGTGACGATCAGGATGTTGTGCCCGGTCTTCAGCGCGTCGACCGCCTCGGCGGCCAGCGACGCGAGCTTGGCCTCGATGCCCTCGCGGCCCCAGCTCAGCGGGTAGGTGATGTCGAGTTCGTAAGTGCGGAACTTGCCCCCGGTGCGTGATTCGATCGCGCGCAGCCGCGCCATGTCGTCGAAGTCGAGGATCGGCTGCGTGACCTCGAGCCGCATCGGCGGGTTGACCGCGTTGATGTCGAGCAGGTTCGGCTTGGGCCCGATGAAGCTGTTCAGGCTCATCACGATGGCTTCGCGGATCGGGTCGATCGGCGGGTTCGTGACCTGCGCGAAGAGCTGCTTGAAGTAGTTGTAGAGCGGCTGCGGCTTCTCCGAGAGCACCGCGAGCGGCGTGTCGGTGCCCATCGACCCGATG
>CBDUBX010000150.1:0-6131 GCA_965365495.1 uncultured Burkholderiales bacterium | reverse complement strand
CCACGGCACGCTGACCGACAACAACGGGCGCAAGGCCGACTTCCGCAACGTGATCGTCATCATGACGACCAACGCCGGCGCCGAGACGATGAACAAGGCGACGATCGGCTTCCTGAACAAGCGCGAGCAGGGCGACGAGATGGCCGACATCAAGCGGCTGTTCACGCCCGAGTTCCGCAACCGGCTCGACGCGATCGTCAACTTCCGCGCGCTCGACGAGGACATCATCCTGCGCGTCGTCGACAAGTTCCTGCTGCAGCTCGAGGGTCAGCTCGCCGAGAAGAAGGTCGAGGTGACGTTCACCGACGCGCTGCGCAAGTACCTAGCGAAGAAGGGCTTCGACCCGCTGATGGGCGCGCGGCCGATGCAGCGGTTGATCCAGGACACGATCCGCCGTGCGCTGGCCGACGAGCTGCTGTTCGGCCGCCTGGTCGACGGTGGTCGGCTGACCGTCGACATCGGCGCCGACGACCAGGTCGCGCTCGACATCCAGCCGCCGAAGAAGAGCGACAAGCCGCGCACCGAGGCGACCGCGGCCTGACCCCAACGCGACGCCGGCAGCCGCCGGTGTCGCTGGCCTGACATCGACGCACCGCCGCCAGCCGCCGGCGGCGTCGCTTCGTCGGTCGCGCTCAACCGCGCGGCGGCATCGTCTGCTGCGCCGGGTCCTGCCGGTAGTAGCGCGCGAACAGCGCGTACAGGGCCGGGTGCTCGGCGCGCATCGCGTCGGGGGCGACGAAGAACGCCTCGCTCGCGACGGCGAAGAACTCCTCGGGCGCCTCGGCGCCGTAGGGGTCGAGCGCGGTGTCGTCACCGCCGGCGACGAGGGCGCGGAAGCGCTCGTATTCGTCGGTCATCGTGCGCCGCCAATCGACCGGGTCGATGTCCGGCGGCAGCGGCGGCGCGCCGTTGGCGTGGCCATCGGCCATGTCGAGCACGTGCGCGAACTCGTGGATCACGACGTTGGTGCCGACCGCGGCGTGCCGCGCGGCGGCGCGGACCTCGCTCCACGACAGCATCACCGGCCCCTGCGCCATCGCTTCGCCGGCCAGCACCTCGTCGTACTCGTGAACGACGCCGATGTCGTCGGCGCGCGAGCGGTGCGCGCGCACTGCGCCGGGCTGGACGACGATGCCGACGAAGCCGTCGTAGGCGTCGAGGCCGATCTTGAGTACCGGCAGCACCGCCTGCGCGGCGATCGTCACCGCCATCGCGTCGGTCAGCCGCAGGCCGCCGACCGCGGTGAACTCCTTGCGATCGAGGAACAGGCTGGCCAGGCGCCGCAGCTCAGCCGCATCGGCCGTATCGCGCAGTCGCAGGAACGGGTAGCGGACGAGCGTGCGCCGCCACAGGTCGGCCGGGATCGCTCGCCGCGCCACCGCGACGCGGTCGCGACCGGCACGCAGCCGCTGCCACCACCGCGCGAGCATCGTCGACGTCAGGCCGCCGTCGGGGCGATGCGCTGCAGCCCGGCGCGCGTCAGCCGCAGCACCTCGGCGCGGTCGCCGTCGTCGAGGTCCCAGTCGGCGAGCACGTGGCGCTTGTGGCCGGGTGCCAGCGCCTCGCTGCCCGGACGGTGGGTGTGGCCGTGGACCAGTTCGGCGGCGCCGAACGCGTGCAGCCAGCGCACCGCCTCCGCGGTGTCGACGTCGCCGGCGCCGTCGACCGCGCGCCGCGCGCGACTCTCGCGGCGGATGTCGGCGGCGATTTCCAGGCGCCGGGCGAGCGGTCGAGCGAGGAAACTCGCCTGCCACGCACTGCCGCGCACTTCGCGCCGAAACGCCTGGTACGCGGTGTCGTCGAGGCACAGCGCGTCGCCGTGGCTGAGCAGCAGCCGCTGGCCCCACGCGTCGAACAGCGTCGGGTCGGCGAGCGCCGCCATGCCGGCGTCGCGCAGCGCCGCCGAGCCGAGCAGGAAATCGCGGTTGCCGGCCATGAATGCGAGCTGGCGCCGCGCGCTGGCGTCGGCCAGCAGGTCGAAGCAGCGCCGCTCGAACGGCAGGTCGCGCGCGTCGTCGCCGACCCAGACGTCGAACAGGTCGCCGAGGATGAACACCGCGTCCGCTCTCGTCGATCGCAAGTACGCGGCGAACGCGTCGAAGGTGCGCGGCATCGCCGCGGTCAGGTGGATGTCGGAGACGAAGTCGACGCGCCGCCAAGCGGCGTCGGCGGCGTACTCGAAGCAGGGCGGAAGCGCGGCCGGCACCGCCGGCGCGGCCATCAGACGATCTCGAACACCCGCTCGATGCGCACGTCGTCCAGCGGCACATCGTCGTGGCCGCCGCGGCGGCCGGTGCGCACGCCTTCGATCGCGTCGACAACGTCGGTGCCATCGACGACGCGGCCGAACACCGCGTAGCCGTAGCCTTGCGCGTTCTCGGCGCGGAAGTCGAGGAAGCCGTTGTCGGCGGTGTTGATGAAGAACTGCGCGGTCGCCGAGTGCGGGTCGCCGGTGCGTGCCATGGCCAGCGTGTAGCGCTGGTTCTTCAGCCCGTTCGCAGCCTCGTTGCGAATCGGCGGCGACGTCGACTTCTGCTTCATGCCCGGCTCGAAGCCGCCGC
The DNA here is from genome assembly GCA_965365495.1 of uncultured Burkholderiales bacterium. Lineage (GTDB taxonomy): Bacteria > Pseudomonadota > Gammaproteobacteria > Burkholderiales > Burkholderiaceae_C > Rubrivivax. The sequence goes on along the minus strand of CBDUBX010000150.1, from coordinate 3,570 downwards.
CCTGGACCATGAAGCCCTTGATCACACGGTGGAAGACCGTGCCGTCGTAGTGGCCGCGCGCGGCGTACGCCAGGAAGTTGGCGGTCGACGCCGGCGCGCGCTCGTCGTCGAGCTCGATCTTCAGCGACCCGACGCTGGTGTCCATCTGCACGGTCTTGGTCATGTCACTTTCCGATCACGGTGGCTTTGCGAATGACGACCGGCGTCACCGGCACGTTGTCGTACGGTCCGACGCTGTGTGTCGGCACCTTCTGGATCGCGTCGACGACGTCCATGCCGTCGACGACCTTGCCGAACACCGCATAGCCGTTGCGATCGCGGGCGTTCGCCTGGTCGAGGAACGCGTTGTCGACGACGTTGACGAAGAACTGCGCAGTCGCCGAGTTCGGCACTCCGGTGCGTGCCATCGCGACGGTGCCGCGGCGGTTGTTCAGGCCGTTGCGGCTTTCGAGCGCGATCGGCGGCTGCGTCGCCTTCTCCTTCATGCCGGTGTCGAAGCCGCCGCCCTGGACCATGAATCCCGGGATCACGCGGTGGAACACCGTGCCGTCGTAGTGGCCGCTGCGAACGTACTGCAGGAAGTTGGCGACGCTGACCGGGGCCTTGGCCGCGTCGAGCTCGACGACGATCGCGCCGGCGGTGGTGTCCAGGCGCACGGTCTGGGCCAGCGACGGCGCCGCGGCGGTCAGCGCGGCGATAGCGAACGACAAGGCGATGGCGGTCTTCTTCAATGCGGAGGTCCCGACGACAGGCGCTGCCACGGCGGCAGCGCGCCGAGTCTAGCGGGGGCGCGGCGCGGTCGTCGTCGCATCGACGATCGCCCGCACCGCGTCCAGACGCTGGCGCAAGGCCGGATCGGGCGCGACACCGGCGCGCGCGTCGGACTCGAGCGCCTGCCGCCAGGCCTGTTCGGCGAGCGCCAGATGGACGCGGCCCAGGTTGATGCGCGCCTCGCGGTGGTCGGGGTCGTTGCGCAGCGCGGTCATCAAGTCGGTGCGCGCCGCTTCGAGGCGCCCGGCGCGCGCGTGCAGCAGCGCGAGGTTGTTGTACGGCTCGGCGAGCTCGGGGTACTCGTGCGCGAGGTCGCCGAACGCGGCGATCGCCGCGTCGTCGCGCTGCAGGTCCATCAGCGCGACACCGCGCAGGAACCGCAGCGACACGTCGTTCGGCGCCGACTGCAAAACCGCGTCGACGCGCTGCAGCGCCACGGCGGCGTCGCCGCGGCGCAGCAGCTCGGTCACGTCGCCGGCGGTGTCGCCGCGCGCGCCAGTGGCGCCGAGCGCGAACACGAGTGCGGCGACGGTGACGGCGATGCAGCGGCGGGACACGGGCGGCGAGCAGTAGGGGACGACAGATGCAGAAGCGACGTGCGGAACGGGATCGATGGACGACGACGACCGCGCGGTCGAGGGCGCGTAGCCGCGCGGTCGCAGCAAACGGCGCCGCTATACTGAATTCATTCTATGAAGGCACGGCCGCGGCGGTCGACCGCCGCGCGCCAGCGAGTCGGTCCGCGCGTCTGCAGTGGGTGCGTGAAGCGTCGACGATGAGCCTGCACATCCACAACTCGCTGACTCGCCGCGTCGAGCCGTTCGCGCCGATCGCGCCGCCCGACGTGCGGATGTACGTCTGCGGCATCACCGTCTACGACGTCTGCCACCTCGGCCATGCGCGGATGGTGCTGGCCTTCGACGTCGTCTACCGCTGGCTGCTGGCGAGCGGCTGGCGCGTCACCTACGTCCGCAACATCACCGACATCGAAGACAAGATCATCCGCCGCGCGGTCGAGCGCGGCGTGTCGATCCGCGCGCACACCGACGAGATGATCGCCGCGATGCACCGCGATTTCGCGCAGCTCGGCCTGTTGCCGCCGACGCACGAGCCGCGCGCGACCGAGCATGTCGGCGCGATGCTCGACCTGATCGGCCAGCTCGAAAACCGCGGCCTTGCCTATCAGGCGCCCGGCGGCGACGTGCTGTTCGCGGTGCGCAAGTTTGCCGGCTACGGCAAGCTCAGCGGCAAGTCGCTCGACGAGCTGCGCGCCGGCGAGCGCGTCGCGGTCGACGCCGGCAAGGACGACCCGCTCGACTTCGTGCTGTGGAAGTCGGCCAAGGACGACGAGCCCGACGAGGCGCGCTGGCCGGGCCCGTGGGGCGCCGGCCGTCCCGGCTGGCACATCGAGTGCTCGGCGATGAGCCAGGTGCTGCTCGGCGTGCCGTTCGACCTGCACGGTGGCGGCATGGACCTGCAGTTTCCGCACCACGACAACGAGATCGCGCAGAGCGAGGGCGCGTGCGGCGGCGAGTTCGTGCGCACGTGGATGCACAACGGGTTCCTCAACATCGACGACACGAAGATGTCGAAGTCGCTCGGCAACTTCTTCACGATCGCCGACGTGCTGCAACGCGTCGACGGCGAGTCGCTGCGCCTGTTCATGCTGCGCACCCACTACCGCAGCCCGTTCAACTTCAGCGACACGGTACTCGCCGAATCGCGCAGCGCGCTGCGGCGCCTGTACGGCGCGTTGCTCGCCGCCGGCGAGCCGAACGCGATCGACCCGATCGACTGGTGCGAGCCGCGCGCCGCAGCGTTCAAGTCGGCGATGGACGACGACTTCAACACGCCCGGCGCGCTGGCGGTACTGTTCGACCTCGCCGGCGGCGCGAACCGCGGCCAGCGCGCCGACGCCGCGTTGCTGAAGGCACTCGGCGCGACGCTCGGCCTGTTGCAGCAGCGCGCGCTCGACATGCTGCAGCGCCGGCACGGCGACGACGGCCCCACCGCGGAGGCGATCGAAGCGCGCATCGCCGAACGCGCCGCCGCCAAGCAAGACCGCGATTTCGCCGCTGCCGACCGGATCCGCGACGCGCTCGCCGCCGACGGCGTGCTGCTGCAGGACGGCGCGGGCGGCACGCGCTGGATCCGCAGCTGAAGTCGTCGCGTCGCGATGTCGCCGCCCGCGCCAGCGCCGCCGCCTGCCACGCCGGTGCGAGCGCGCGCCGCCGCAGCGGGTGCCGACCCGGCCGCCGCCGTCGCCGCGGTCACGCCCGGCTACTGGGACGACGCGTGCCGCCACCTCGGCCGCCGCGACCGCGTGATGAAGAAGCTCATCCCGCGCTTCGGCGAGGCGCGGCTGGCGTGCCGCGGCGACGCGTTCACGACGCTGGCGCGGTCGATCGTCGGCCAGCAGATCTCGGTGCGCGCGGCGCAATCGGTGTGGGACCGCTTCGCTGCGCTGTGCGGCGCTGCCGACCGCCACCTCGCGCCTGCGTCGGTCTGCGCGCTCGCGCCTGCGCGGCTGCGCGAGGCCGGGCTGTCGGCGCGCAAGACCGAGTACCTGCTCGACCTGGCGCGCCACTTCGTCGATGGCCGCGTCCACCCGGCGCAGTGGCAGCGGATGGACGACGAGGCCATCATCTCGGAGCTCGTGTCGATCCGCGGCATCGGCCGCTGGACCGCCGAGATGTTCCTGATCTTCCACTTGATGCGGCCCGACGTGCTGCCGCTCGACGACCTCGGGCTGCTGAAGGGCATCAGCGTCAACTACTTCAGCGGCGAGCCGGTGTCGCG
>CBDUBX010000149.1:0-6149 GCA_965365495.1 uncultured Burkholderiales bacterium | reverse complement strand
GCCGGCGGCCGCGCGTCGGCGGTGGCCTGCAGCGGCGGCGAGCGCCGCGCGATCGGATCGGCGGCATGGATCGGCACGTCGGCGATGCGCTCGAGCGTCACCGACGACGCGTCGCGCGGCGCGGCAGCGCGCGACGCGACATCGCGCGACGCTCCATTCCCCGCCGCGTCGCCGTCGCCATCGATGGCGATGTCCGCGACGTCGACGCCGACCGCGTTGTCGAAACGGTCGGCGAGCTGCGCGACGTCGCCGAGCGCCGCGTCGCGCACCGCGTCGGCGGTGTCGAAGTCGAACCCCGACAGGCCGAGCAGGTTGCCGAGCACGCGCAACACCTTCCACGCCGGCCGCGTCTGGCCGACCGGCTGGGCGACGCCGCGAAAGCCCTGCACGCGGCCCTCGGCGCTGACGAAGGTGCCGGCGGTTTCGCTGAACGGCGCGACCGGCAGCAGCACGTCGGCGAACTCGGCCGCGTCGCCGTCGGCGAACGACGTCAGCGCGACGACGAGGCCGCTGCCGGCCAGCGCGCGGCGCGCTGCGGCGGCGTCGGCGGCGTCGAGCAGCGGCTCGGTGTGCAGCAGCACGAGCGCCTTCATCGGCTGCGCCAGCATCTGCGCCGCGGTGAGCCCGCCCGGCCCCGGCACCGCGCCGACGAGCTGGGCGCCGACCGCGTTGGCGCCATCCGTCGTCACGCCGCAGCGCGCGCCGGTGTGCGTGGCGATCCACTGCGCCAGCGCGAGCAGCCGCGACGCCTGCGGGTGCTGCATCGCGGCGTTGCCGAGCAGCACCGCGGCGCGCTGGCCGTCGCCGAGCGCTTGTGCGGCGGCGCGCATCGCGTCGTTCGGCGGCGCGGCCGCGACCGGGGCGGCAACCCCGCGCGCCTGGGCCACCGCGGCAGCGACGCCGGCCAGCGCCGCGACCCAGCGCGACGGCGGCACGACGACACGGCCGGCGAGCGGCATCGCCCAGTCGTCGGCGGTGGCGTGCAGCGCGTGGACGCGTGCGCCGTGGCGCACCGTATGGCGCAGCCGCAGCGCGAACAGTGGGTGGTCCTTGCGCAGGAACGAGCCGACGACGAGCGCCGCGTCGAGCGTCGACAGCTCGGCCAGCGGCATCCCGAGCCAGCGCGCGCGGCCGGCCGGTGCGGCGATGTCGGCGTCGGTCTGGCGGGTGCGGAAGTCCACGCTTTCGCTGCCGAGGCCGCGCACCAGCCGCTGCAGCAGGTGCAGCTCCTCGACCGTGGCCATCGGGTGCGCGACCGCGCCGATGCCGGCGCCGGCCTCGCGGTCGGCGAACTCGGCGCGCACGCGCTTCAGGCCATCGGCGACGTAGTCGAGCGCGGTGCTCCAGTCGACCGCCCGCCATGCGCCGTCGTGCTTGACCATCGGCTGCGCCAGACGCTGCGAACCGTGCAGCGCCGGATACGCGAAGCGGTCACGGTCGGAGATCCAGCACTCGTTGACCGCATCGTTCTCGTACGGCAGCACGCGCAGCACGCGGCCCTGCTTGACCTGCACGACGATGTTGGCGCCGGTGCTGTCGTGCGGGCTCACCGAGCGGAAGCGCGACAGCTCCCACGTCCGCGCCTGGTAGCGGAACGGCTTGCTCGTCAGCGCGCCCACCGGGCACAGGTCGATCATGTTGCCCGACAGCTCGCTGTCGACGGTGCGGCCGGCGACGGTCGTAATCTCGCTGTGCTCGCCGCGATGGACCATGCCGAGCTCCATCACGCCGGCGACCTCGACGCCGAAGCGCACGCAGCGCGTGCAGTGGATGCAGCGCGTCATCTCCTCCATCGCGACCAGCGGCCCGACGTCCTTGTGGAAGACGACGCGCTTCTCTTCGGTGTAGCGCGACGCGCTGGCGCCGTAGCCGACGGCGAGGTCCTGCAGCTGGCACTCGCCGCCCTGGTCGCAGATCGGGCAGTCGAGCGGATGGTTGATCAGCAGGAACTCCATCACGCTGCGCTGCGCCGCGCGTGCCTTGTCGCTCGCCGTGCGCACCACCATGCCCGCGGCGACCGGCGTCGCGCACGCCGGCATCGGCTTGGGCATCTTCTCGATGTCGACGAGGCACATGCGGCAATTGGCCGCGATCGACAGCTTGCGGTGGTAGCAGAAATGGGGCACGTAGACGCCGGCGGCGTCGGCGGCGTGCATCACGACGCTGCCCTCGGCGACCTCGACCTTGCGGCCGTCGACGACGACGTCGATCATCCCGCGGCCCCCGTCGGCGTCGCTACGCCCACCTCGCGCTCGGCGCCCGGCCCGACGATGCAGCGCTTGTGCTCGACGTGGTAGGCGAACTCGTCGCGGAAGTGCTTCAACATGCCCTGCACCGGCATCGCCGCGGCGTCGCCCAACGCGCAGATCGTCCGCCCCTTGATGTTGTCGGCCACCGAGTCGAGCAGCGCCAGATCGTCGGGCAGGCCGCGACCGTGCTCGATGCGGTCGACCAGGCGCCACAGCCAGCCGGTGCCTTCGCGGCACGGCGTGCACTGGCCGCAGCTTTCGTGCTGGTAGAAGTAGGAAAGCCGCAGCAGGCTCGACACCATGCAGCGGCTGTCGTCCATCACGATCACCGCGCCCGAACCGAGCATCGACCCCGCCTTGGCGATCGAGTCGTAGTCCATCGTCGTGTCGAGCATCACCGCCGCCGGCAGCACCGGCGCCGACGACCCGCCGGGGATCACCGCTTTTAGCCGGCGCCCGGGGCGCACGCCGCCAGCCAATTCGAGCAGCTTCGAAAACGGCGTGCCGAGCGGCACCTCGTAGTTGCCGGGCAGTTGCACGTCGCCGACGACGCTGAAGATCTTCGTGCCGCCGTTGTTCGGCTTGCCGACGTGCAGGTAGCGGTCGGCACCGTTGACGACGATCCACGGCACCGCGGCGAAGGTCTCGGTGTTGTTGATCGTCGTCGGCTTGCCGTACAGGCCGAAGCTCGCCGGGAACGGCGGCTTGAAGCGCGGCTGGCCCTTCTTGCCTTCGAGCGATTCGAGCAGCGCGGTCTCTTCGCCGCAGATGTAGGCGCCGAAGCCGTGGCTCGCGTGCAGCTGGAACGAGAAGCCGCTGCCGAGGATCTTGTGGCCGAGGTAGCCCGCGGCTCGCGCCTCGTCGAGCGCCTGCTCGAAGCGCTCGTAGATCTCGAAGATCTCGCCGTGGATGTAGTTGTAGCCGACGCCGATGCCCATCGCATACGCGGCGATCGCCATCCCCTCGACGACGATGTGCGGGTTGTAGGCCAGGATGTCGCGGTCCTTGCAGGTGCCGGGCTCGCCTTCGTCGCTGTTGCAGACGAGGTACTTCGGCCCCGGGAACGCGCGCGGCATGAAGCTCCACTTCAGCCCGGTCGGGAACCCCGCGCCGCCGCGGCCGCGCAGCCCGCTGGCCTTGACCTCGGCGACGACCTGCTCGGGCGACATCCCGGGGCCGCCATCGGCGCCGAGCACCTTCTTCAGCGCCGCGTAGCCGCCGCGCGCTTCATAGTCCTTCAGCCGCCAGTTCGCGCCGTCGAGCCCGGCGACGATCTGCGGCTGGATGTGCCGGCCGTGGAAGCAGGTTTCACGGCCGGTGGCCGAGAAGCGCGACAGGTCGATCGTCATCGCGCGCGCTCCGCGGCGGCGGTGGGCGTCCGCTCCTGCAGCATCGCGAGCAACTCGTCGAGCCGCTCGGCGGTCATGAAGCTCAGCATCCGCCGGTCGTCGACGAGCAGCACCGGCGCGTCGGCGCAGGCGCCGAGGCATTCACTCGGCTGCACCGTGACGCTGCCGTCGGCGCTGGTGCCGTAGGGCTCGACGCCGAGGCGGCTGCAGACGTGCGCGAGCGCGTCGCCGCCGCCGCGCAGCCGGCACGGCAGGTTGGTGCAGACCGCCAGCTTGTGCCGCCCGACCGGACGCTGGTTGAACATGTTGTAGAAGGTCGTGACCTCGTGCACCGCGATCGGCGGCATGTCGAGGTAGGCCGCGACCGCGTCCTCGGCCGCCGGCGACACGTGGCCCTGCTCGTGTTGCACGATCGCCAGGCACGCGATCACCGCCGACGCCTTGTGCTCGGGCGGGTACTTGGCGACCTCGCGCGCGAATCGCGCAAGCGTCGACGCGGCGAAGACCATCGGCGCGTCGGCGGTTGCGGCGCCCGGCACGCCGTTCGGGGCGTCGGTCATCGGTCGACCTCGCCGAAGACGATGTCCATCGTGCCGATGATCGCCACCGCGTCGGCGATCATGTGGCCGCGCGCCATCTCGTCGAGCGCGGCGAGGTGGGCAAAGCCGGCGGCGCGGATCTTCAACCGGTACGGCTTGTTGGCGCCGTCGCTGACGAGGTAGATGCCGAACTCGCCCTTCGGGTGCTCGACCGCGGCGTAGACCTCGCCTTCGGGGACGTGCATGCCTTCGGTGAAGAGCTTGAAGTGGTGGATCAGCTCCTCCATGTTCGCCTTCATGTCGACGCGTGCCGGCGGCGCCACCTTGTGGTTGGCGGTGATCACCGGCCCCGGGTGGGCGCGCAGCCACGCCGAGCACTGCTGGACGATGCGGTTGGCCTGGCGCATCTCCTCGACGCGGACGAGGTAGCGGTCGTAGGTGTCGCCGTTCGTGCCGACCGGCACGTCGAAGTCCATGCGGTCGTAGACGTCGTACGGCTGCTTCTTGCGCAGATCCCACGCGATGCCCGAGCCGCGCAGCATCGGCCCGGTGAAGCCCAGGTTCAACGCGCGCTCGGGCGGCACGACGCCGATGCCGACGGTGCGCTGCTTCCAGATCCGGTTGTCGGTGAGCAGCGTCTCGTAGTCGTCGACGTTCTTCGGGAAGCGTGCGCAGAAGTCGTCGATGAAGTCGAGCAGCGAACCGCGGCGGTTGTCGTTCATGGCCTGCAATGCGCGCGCGTTGCGGATGCGGCTCGGCTGGTACTGCGGCATCGACTCGGGCAGATCGCGATAGACGCCGCCGGGGCGGAAATAAGCGGCGTGCATCCGCGCGCCGCTCACCGCCTCGTACATGTCGAAGATGTCCTCGCGCTCGCGGAAGCAGTAGATGAGGATGTTCATCGCGCCGCAGTCGAGCCCGTGCGCGCCCAGCCACAGCAGGTGGTTCAGGATCCGCGTCAGCTCGGCGAACATCACGCGGATGTACTGCGCGCGGATCGGCACGTCGACGCCGAGCAGCCTTTCGACGGCGAGGCAGTACGCGTGCTCGTTGGCCATCATCGACACGTAGTCGAGGCGGTCCATGTACGGCAGCGTCTGCAGGTAGGTGCGCGTCTCGGCGAGCTTTTCTGTCGCGCGATGGAGCAGCCCGATGTGCGGGTCGGCGCGCTGGATCACCTCGCCGTCGAGCTCGAGCACGAGCCGCAACACGCCGTGCGCCGCCGGATGCTGCGGGCCGAAGTTCAGCGTGTAGTTCTTGATTTCAGCCATGCGGGATCGCTCTCGCGCCCTGCGCCGCCGTCGCCACCGTCAAGCGAGGTCTCCGTACTGGTCCTCGCGGACGACGCGCGGCACGATCTCGCGCGGCTCGATCGTCACCGGCTGGTAGACGACACGGCCGGCGTCGGCGTCGTAGCGCATCTCGACGTGGCCGCTGACCGGGAAGTCCTTGCGCATCGGGTGACCGATGAAGCCGTAGTCGGTGAGGATGCGGCGCAGATCGACGTGGCCCTCGAAGACGACGCCGTACAGGTCGAAGGCTTCGCGCTCGAACCAGTCGGCGGCGCTCCACAGCCCGGTCAGCGACGCGACCTGCGGCAGGTCGTCGTCGGGCGCGAAGACACGCAGCCGCAACCGTCGGTTGTGGCGCAGCGACAGCAGGTGCGACACGACCGCATAGCGCGGGCCGTCCCATGCCGCGTTGCGCCACGCCGAATAGTCGACGCCGCACAGGTCGATCAGCTGCTCGAACGCGAAGGTCGGGTCGTCGCGCAACGTGCGCGCGACGTCGAGGTAGCGCGCCGCCGGAACGGTCAGCGTCAGCTCGCCGCGGTCGGCGACGAGCGACACGACAGCGTCGCCGAGCGCGGCGGCCAGAGCCGCTTGCAGCGAGTCGAGCGAGGCGGACATCGACGGCATTTCTTCGACTGGATCAGCGCGCGATCGTGTTCTCGCGGCGGATCTTGGCCTGCAGCTGCAGGATGCCGTACAGCAGCGCCTCGGCCGTCGGCG
>CBDUBX010000148.1:0-6176 GCA_965365495.1 uncultured Burkholderiales bacterium | reverse complement strand
AGTGATGGTCCTCGCGGAAGAACGCGGTCAGGTTGGTCGTCAGGCAGTTGACGAATTCCTGCCACTCGGCGTCGGCCGCGGCGCCGCTGGCGCGCTCGAGCCAGCCGAGGTAGTCGGCGAACGACGTCATGCGCACTTCGCGCAGCCGGCGCGACAGGCGGCTGTAGACCATCGCCTGTTTGCCCGCGTGCAGGCTGATGCCGGCGCGGTCGTGGATCAGCCGCCGCACGCGCTCGAAGTCGGCGGTCGTGAGCTTGAACTCGGGTTCGGCGACGGCGACGGCGTCGGTGGGGGCGAAGGCGACGGTCATGGGCGGTCCGAGGGCACGCGATGCGCTCCCCACGTCGCCTATGTCGGCAGCCGCCTGGCGAACTGAAGCCGGCGCAACAGCCGGTCGCAAGGCTGGCATTTCGCCGGACCGCACACCGCCGCCCGGCGGTAGACTGCCGCGCCGACGGCCATCGGCAGCGGCTGCCGCCGCGACGGTCGTCGATCGTCCCCGCGTGCCTTGGACACCGCGTCGCGCCCACCCTCGCTGTTGCCGGCCGGCGCCGCGCCGCCCGACGCCGACGCGCCGGCGCTGCGTGTCGACGCCGCGCTGCACCTGCTCGCGCACGCCGGCCATGCCGCGCTGCCCGGCGATCCCGGCAGCCGCGAATGGACCCAGGCGCTGGTCGACGCGCTGGTCGAGCTGTCCAGCCGCGACCCGCTGACGGGCTTGGCCAACCGGCGGGCGTTCGAACTGGCGCTGACCCGCGAGGTCGACCGCGTCGCGCGCAGCGGCGAGCCAGCGCTGCTGCTGGCGCTGGACATCGACCACTTCAAGTCGGTCAACGACCGCCACGGCCACGCTGCCGGCGACATCGTGCTGCAGGCCGTCGCCGCGGCGCTCGTCGACTGCGTGCGGCCGATGGACCTCGTCGCGCGGGTCGGCGGCGAGGAGTTCGCGATCATCCTGCCGAATTGCCCGGCCGCGTTCGGCGAGACCGTCGCCGAACGCGTGCGGCGCCGCGTCGAGCGCACGCCGGTCGCGCTGCCGGGGGCGAGCGAGCCGCTGACCGTCACCGTCAGCGTCGGCGGGGCGTTCGCACCGCAATGGGTGCGTTCGACGCCGGCGCTTTGGATCGAGCGCGCCGACCAGCACCTCTATCGCTGCAAGACCGACGGCCGCAACACCGTGTGCCTCGAGGCGACAGCTCAGCCGCTCGTCACCAACGACGAAAAGCGGCTGCTGTTCGAAACCTCCCAGTTCCAGGATTTCTTCGAATGACCGTCGCCGATCGCGTGCCGCCCTCCGCCGGCCATCTGGTCGCCGTCACCAGCGGCAAGGGCGGCGTCGGCAAGACCTTCGTCTCGGCCAACCTCGCCGCGGCGCTGGCGCGCGCCGGCCGCCGCGTGCTGGTGCTCGACGCCGACCTCGGCCTGGCCAACCTCGACGTCGTGCTGAACCTGTTTCCGAAGATCACGCTGCACGACGTGTTCACCGGCCGCGCGACGCTCGACGACGCGATCCTCCCGGCGCCGGGCGGCTTCTCGGTGCTGCTCGCCGGATCGGGGATGGTCGAGTACTCGCGGATGACGCCCGAGCTGCGCGAGCAGCTGCAGCGCCTCGTCGCCGAGATCGCGCCGCGTTACGACCACGTGCTGCTCGACACTGGCGCCGGCATCTCGGACGTCGTGCTGTACACGGTCAGCCTCGCCGGTTCGGTGCTCGTCGTCGTGACCCCGGAGCCGACGTCGCTGACCGACGCCTACGCGACGATCAAGGTGCTGGCGACGACGCAGGCGCGGCGGCGCATCGCGCTCGTCGTCAACCAGACGCGCAAGCCGGGCGAGGCGAGGGCGGTGCGACAGCAGCTGCAGCAGGTGGTCGACCGCTACGTCGCGCCGTCGCTCGGCGCGGCGGTGCGGATCGACCTGCTCGGCGAGATCCCGGCCGACGCAGCGGTGCGCGACGCGGTGCTGCGCCGGCAGCTGCTGCAGGACACGCTGCCCGGCGCGCCGGCCGCGGTGGCGCTCGGCGCGATCGCGACGAAGCTGGCCGTGGGGTGACGACGGATTCGGAGCCATTTACCGCGAAGGCGCGGAGGGCGCGGAGGAAAGAGGATTTCGAGCGGGGGCAGCCAGTGGCCGGTGGGCCATCGGTCTGGCCGCCGACGCCGTCGAATCGCTTCTCCGCGATCCCCGCGCCTCCGCGGTGCAGTTTCCCCTGTCACCCCCGCAGCAGCACCACCAGCGCCCCGGCGCCGCCGTGCAGCGCGCTCGCCTGCGCGAACGCCAGCACCGCGTGGTTCTGACCGAGCCAGCGCTGCACCTTGCCCTTGAGCACCGGCTCGCGTCCCGGCGAGCCGTGGCCCTTGCCGTGGACGACGCGCACGCAGCGCCAGCCGCGGCGCGCCGCGTTGCGGACGAAGCCGGCGACCGCGTCGCGCGCGGCGTCGCGGCGCAGGCCGTGCAGGTCGAGCTCGCCCTGGATCGCCCACTGGCCGCGGCGCAGCCTCGCGACGACGCCGGGGTCGATCCCCGGACGGTGGAAGCTCAGGCCGTCGTCGGTGAGCAGCAGCGACGCGACGTCGACGTCGTCGGACCACGCCTCGCGCAGTGCCGCACGCTCGTCGGCCTCGCGCTGACGCGGTAGCGGCGCCGGCGGCGACGGTGCATGCGCCGCGCGGCCGTGCGGCGCGAGCGCGGTGACGCGGCCGACGCTGTCGGCGAAGAGCCGCTTCGCGCGCTCGGCGGCCGCCGCCGCGGCTCGGTCGCGCTCGGCATGTGCCACGCGCTCGCGTTCACGGTCCTGCAGTTCGCGGTGCAACGTCGCGAGCTCCGGCAGCGCGCGCAGCCGCTGGTCGTCACGATGCTTGATCGCGCGCAGCTTCGTCACACGAGTCCCCGCTCGGCCAGCGACACCGCCTGGCCGCGGCCGACGACGACGTGGTCGACGACGCGCACGTCGACGAGGCCCAGCGCGGTCTTCAACGTCTGCGTCAACAACTCGTCGGCGCGCGACGGCTCGGCGGTGCCCGACGGGTGGTTGTGCGCGAGCACCACCGCGCCCGCGTTCAGCGCCAGCGCGCGCTTGACGACCTCGCGCGGGTGCACGCTGGTCTGCGTCAGCGAACCGAAGAACAGGTCCTCGCAGCCGATCAGCCGGTGCTGCGCGTCGAGAAACAGCACGCTGAACACCTCCTGCGTGCGTCCGCCGAGGTGCAGCGCGAGATAGTCCCTGACCCGCCCCGGCGCGTCGAGCACCGGCGCGGCCCGCAGCGGCTGCGCGAGTGCGCGGCGCGCCATCTCCATCACCGCGAGGACCTCCGCGCGCTTGGCCGGGCCGAGCCCCTTGACTCGCGCCAGCGCCGCGGCGTCGGCGTGCAGCAGCCCGGCAAAGCCGCCGCACGCGCGCAGCACGTCGTCGGCCAGCGCGACGACGCCGCGGCCTCGATAGCCGGTGCGCAGCAGCAGCGCGAGCAGCTCGGTGTCGGCGAGCGCCGCGGCGCCGCGGGCCAGCAGCTTCTCGCGCGGGCGCTGGTCGGCGGGCAGTTCCTTCATCGGCGTCGGGGCGAAGCAGCGGCGGCTCGCGATCAGTCTAGCCGTGGGCAGCGCCGTGGAACCCCGCCGTTCGGGGCGCTACGAACGGGGGTGGAACGTAGAATCCACGGCCCTCTGCACAGCACCGGAACCGCGCCCTTGAACGTCGTCGAGCCGGGGTCGTTCGTGACCCTCCACTACCGACTCGCCGGTGCCGACGGCGCCGACGTCGTCAGCACGTTCGGCGCCGGGCCGGCGACGCTGTCGCTCGGCAACGGCCAGCTCGCAGCGGCGCTCGAACAGCGCCTCGTCGGCCTGGCCGAAGGCGCGCGCGAGAGCTTCGAGCTGCCGCCCGGCGACGCCTTCGGCCCGCGCAGCGAGGCACTGCTGCAGCGCGTGTCGCTGAGGCTGCTGCGCGAACACGTCGACGCCGACGCGAGCTGGTCGCCCGGCGACGTGCTGCGCCTGCCCGCGCCCGACAGCGGCGGCGGTCGCGCCGGCGTCGTGTGCGCGGCCGACGACGACGCGCTGCTCGTCGACTTCAACCACCCGCTCGCCGGGCGCGCGGTGCGCTTCGACGTGCACGTGCTCGGGGTGCTGTGATGCCGCCGGGCGAGGTGCTGCTGGCCGAGCCGCGCGGCTTCTGCGCCGGCGTCGACCGCGCGATCGAGATCGTCGAGCGCGCGCTCGCCAAGCACGGCGCGCCGATCTACGTGCGCCACGAGATCGTCCACAACAGCTACGTCGTCGCCGACCTCAAGGCCAAGGGCGCGGTCTTCATCGAGGACCTGGCCGACGTGCCGCCCGGCGCGACGCTGGTATTCAGCGCGCACGGCGTCAGCCGCGCGGTGCGCACAGAGGCCGACCGGCGGGGCTTTCGCGTCTTCGACGCGACCTGCCCGCTCGTGACCAAGGTCCACGTCGAGGTCGCCAAGCTCGCGCGCGAGGGCTACGAGTTCGTAATGATCGGCCACAAGGGCCACCCCGAGGTCGAAGGGACGATGGGGCAGCTCGACGCCGGCATCTATCTCGTGGAGGACGTCGCCGACGTCGCCCGCATCCAGCCGCGCGGCGACAAGCTCGCGGTGGTGACGCAGACGACGCTCAGCGTCGACGACGCAGCGGCGATCCTCGCCGAAGTCAAACGCCGCTTCCCCGACGTGCGCCAGCCGAAGCAGCAGGACATCTGCTATGCGACGCAGAACCGCCAGGACGCGGTGAAAGTGCTCGCGCCGACGGTCGACGCGGTCGTCGTCGTCGGCAGCCCGACCAGCAGCAACAGCAGCCGGTTGCGCGAGCTGGCCGAACGGCTCGGCACGCCGGCGTACATGGTCGAAAGCGCGGCCGACCTGCGCGCCGAGTGGTTCGAAGGCGCGTCGCGCGTCGGGCTGACGGCCGGTGCGTCGGCGCCCGACGTGCTCGTGAAGAACGTCATCGCCCGCCTGCGCGAGCTCGGCGCGACCAGCGTGCGCACGCTGCCCGGCGTCGCCGAGAACGTGCGCTTCCCGCTGCCGCGCGGCCTCGGCGACCGGCACTTCGCCGACGGCGCGCTGCCGCCGCACTGACCCGCGGCGGCGTCGCCCACCGCTGACCCTTCCATGCTCGACATCCAACTGCTGCGCCGCGACCTCGACGGCGTCGTCGCCGCGCTGCGCCGGCGGCGCGACCCGCAACCGTTCCTGGACGTCGAGCGCTATGTCGCGCTCGAGGCCGAACGCAAGGCGCTGCAGACCGCCACCGAACAGCTGCAGGCGCAGCGCAACGCCGCGAGCAAGCGCATTGGCCAGGTGAAGGCGCAGGGCGGCGACGCCGCGGCGATGGCCGCCGTCGCGGCGATCGGCGCGCAGCAGCAGTCGGGCCAGGCACGGCTCGAAGCGATCCAGGCCGAGTTGCAGGCGATGCTGATGGCGCTGCCGAACCTGCCGCAGCCCGACGTCCCCGACGGCGCCGACGACTCCGCCAACGTCGAGGTGCGGCGCTGGGGCGTGCCGCGCGACTTCGACTTCGCGCCGCGCGACCACGCCGACATCGGCGCCGCGCTCGGCATGGACTTCGCGACCGGCGCGCTGTTGTCGGGGTCGCGCTTCACGCTGTTGCGCGGCGCGGCGGCGCGGCTGCACCGCGCGCTCGGCCAGTTCATGCTCGACGTACAGACCCGCGAGCACGACTACACCGAGTGCTGGACGCCGCTGATCGTCGACCGCGAAATCCTCGAAGGCACGGGCCAGCTGCCGAAGTTTCGCGACGACATGTTCTGGGTGACGCGCGGCCGCGCGCCCGGCGACGAGGCCAGCGGCGAGCAGTACCTGATCTCGACGTCGGAAATCCCCCTGACCAACACCGTGCGCGAGCGCATCGTCGACGGCGCGGACCTGCCGATCCGCCTGACGGCGTTGTCGTCGTGCTTTCGCAGCGAAGCCGGCAGCGCCGGCCGCGACACCGGCGGCATGATCCGCCAGCACCAGTTCGACAAGGTCGAGATGGTGCAGATCGTTCGCCCGGCCGACAGCGCCGCGGCGCTCGAGCAGATGGTCGGCCACGCGGCGACGATCCTCGAGCGGCTCGAGCTGCCGTACCGCGTGGCGCTGCTGTGCACCGGCGACATGGGCTTCGGCGCGGCCAAGACCTACGACCTCGAGGTCTGGCTGCCG
>CBDUBX010000147.1:0-6185 GCA_965365495.1 uncultured Burkholderiales bacterium | reverse complement strand
GGTCGCCATCGCCGGCGTCGCGCCGGGCGAGGCGGAAGAGAAGCGCCGCCGCAGGAATGCGATCAGCGCGATCACCGCCACCGCGAGCAGCGCCATCGTCAGGAAGTTCGCGAACGCCTCGCCGAAGCCGAGGTGGCTCATCAGTGCGGCGATGCCCAGGCCGGCGGCGAGGCCAGCGATCGGCCCCATCCAAGACCGTCGCGCGGTGCCGGCGGCCGCGGCCGCGCCGGCGGTGGCCGGCGCCGCGGGGTTGGCCTGCTGCGGCGTCGCGTTCTGCGCCGGGCGCGGCGGCGGTGCGTCGGGCGCGGTGCGCTGCGGCATGCTGCGCTGGATGCCGCTGGACCGCGCGCCGCCAAAGCGCTTGGCCTCGGAAATCGTGGGAATCGCGGTCGCGAACACCGCAACGGCGATCGCGCCGACCAGCCAGTTCTTCGTCATCTGTCGTCTCCGGCAAGCGGCAGAACGAAACGCCGCGTGGGTCGCCAGTCTGCAGCAAACGACGTGCGCGTTCGGCGGCGGCGGCGGAAGCCTTGCCGCGCGTGGGTCCACCGCCGTGCCGCCGGCGCAGGCATCATCGCGGCGCCGCGGCGAACGCCCTTCCACCGCCGCCGCGTCGAAAGGGAACGATGTCGCCCGAAGTGCTGTGGTTCCTGTCGATCGCGCTGATCGTCGCCGGCCTTGCCGGCACCGTGCTGCCGCTGCTGCCGGGGACCGCGCTGGTGCTCGCCGGAATCGTGCTCGGCGCGTGGATCGACGACTTCACGCGCGTCGGCTGGGGCACGCTGGCGGTGGTCGGCACGTTGGCGGTGGCGTCGTGGGCGCTCGAATACGTCGCCGGCGTGCTCGGTGCGAAGCGCGCCGGGGCGAGCGGGCTGGCGCTGGCCGGTGCCGCGATCGGCACCGTCGTCGGCGTGTTCATGGGGTTCGTCGGCGTGCTGTTCATGCCGCTCGTCGGCGCTGCGGCCGGCGAATGGTTCGCGCGCCGGCGCGCACCGCACGCCGCGCCGCAGGCGATGCGCGTGGGCGTGGCGACGTGGCTCGGCATCGTCGCCGGATTGGTCGCGAAGGTCGTCCTCGCTTGCGGGATGGTCGGGGTGTTCGTCGTCGCGCTGTGGTGGTAGCCGTCGCGGCGGCGACCCATCGACCGCGGGACGTGCTTCAGGACCCGGCGGCCAGCGCCAGCGCTTCGCGCAGCACGTACCACGTCGACGACGCGCCGCCGGGGCTCGGCAGCCAGTCGCCGGCGACGAGCCGGCCGCTGGCCGGTACGCCGACCGGCGCGGCGACGACTTGCACGCCTCGTTCGGCGCCCGCGGCGGCGAAGTGGCGCAGCGCGCGGCGCATGTGGTCGGCGTGCGTGACGACGACCACGCGGCGGATGCCTTGGGGCTGCAGCAGCGCGACGCTGCGCCACGCGTTGCCGCGGGTGTCGCGCGATTCGCTTTCGAGCCAGCGCAGCGGCCGGCCGAAGTCGCGTTCGGCCACCCGCGCGGCGACGTCGGCTTCGGTCGGCCCGGGGTCGGCGTTCCAGCCGAGCCCGCCGCTGTAGGCCACCGGCAGCCCGGTCTCGCGGCCGAGCCAGAGGCCGTAGCGCAGCCGTTCGAGCGTGCGCGGCTTCGGCACCGCGACGCCGTATTCGGGCGCGAGCACGAAGCGCCCCGCGCCGAGGACGACGATCGCCGTCTGCGGCGCGCGCCGCAACGCCGCGCGGTCGTCGGCCGACAGCGCCGGCGGCGGCCGCAGCAGGCCTTGCAGCAACAGCTTCGCGACCGCCGGCGTCGACGTCAGCCACAGCCCGACGACGCCGATCAGGATCAAGACCCACGCGGTCAGGCGGCGCGTGAACATCAGCCGCGCGCCGACGACGATCGCCAGCAGCAGCGGCACCGGCGGCAGCACGAGCAGCGCCACCGTGGCTTTCCACGACTCGATGCCGAGCGACGCGAACAGCGCGTTCATCGGGGTCGTCCGCCAAGCGCCGCGACGCGGCGGTGCGCGGTCAGAAGAACGCCTGCAGCCCGGTCTGCGCGCGACCGAGGATCAGCGCGTGGATGTCGTGCGTGCCCTCGTAGGTATTCACCGTTTCGAGGTTGATCATGTGGCGCATCACGTGGAACTCGTCGTGGATGCCGTTGCCGCCGTGCATGTCGCGCGCCGCGCGCGCGATGTCGAGCGCCTTGCCGCAGCTGTTGCGCTTGACGAGGCTCACCATCTCGGGCGCGGACCGGCCTTCGTCGATCAGCCGGCCGACGCGCAGGCAGGCCTGCAGGCCGAGCGCGATCTCGGTCTGCATGTCGGCGAGCTTCTTCTGGATCAGCTGCGTCTGCGCCAGCGGGCGGCCGAACTGCTCGCGGTCGAGCGTGTACTGCCGCGCCGCGTGCCAGCAGTACTCGGCCGCGCCGAGCGCGCCCCACGCGATGCCGTAGCGTGCCTTGTTCAGGCAGCCGAACGGTCCCTTCAGACCCGACACGTCCGGCAGCATCCGGTCGGCCGACGCGAACACGCGGTCCATCACGATCTCGCCGGTGGTGCTGGCGCGCAGGCTCAGCTTGCCTTCGATCTTCGGCGCCGACAGCCCCGGCATGCCGCGGTCGAGGACGAAGCCGCGGATCGCCTCCTGGCCGCCGGTGCGGCCGTCGCGGTCGGCGACCTTGGCCCAGACGACGAACACGTCGGCGATCGGGCTGTTGGTGATCCACATCTTGCTGCCGCTGAGCAGCCAGCCGTCGACGCCGTCCTGCGTCGCCGGCACCGCGCGCGAGCGCATCCCCGCCGGGTCGCTGCCGTGGTTCGGCTCGGTCAGGCCGAAGCAGCCGACGATCTCGCCGCTGGCCAGCCGCGGCAGATAGGTCTCGCGCTGCGCCTCGCTGCCGTAGGCGTGGATCGGGTGCATCACCAGCGAGCTCTGCACGCTCATCGCGCTGCGGTAGCCCGAGTCGACGCGTTCGACCTCGCGTGCGACGAGGCCGTAGCAGACGTGGTTCAGCCCGGCGCAGCCGTAGCCGTCGATGGTGCTGCCGAGCAGGCCGAGCTCGCCCATCTCGCGCAGGATGTCGCGGTCGAAGTGCTCGTCGCGCGCGGCCTGCAGCACGCGCGGCTGCAGCCGTTCCTGGCAGTAGTCGCGAGCCGCGTCGCGCACCGCGCGTTCGTCGTCGCTCAACTGGCCGTCGAGCAGCAAGGGGTCTTCCCAGTGGAACGCCGTGGCCATCGCGGGTCTCCCGATAATCGGCCGGCAGTGTACGTATCCGGCGCCACCGACGGCGCTCCGAAACGATGAACGAACAGACGATCACGCTGGCCGGCGGGTGCTTCTGGTGCCTCGAAGCGGTCTACGAGCAGACCGACGGCGTGGTCGTCGTCGAGAGCGGCTACAGCAACGGCCACGTCGTCGCGCCGAGCTACGAACAGGTGTGCCGCGGCGACACCGGCCATGCCGAAGTCGTGCAGGTGCGCTTCGACGCCGACCGCATCGCGCTGCGCGACGTGCTCGAGATCTTCTTCACGATCCACGACCCGACGACGTTGAACCGTCAGGGCAACGACGTCGGCGCGCAGTACCGCAGCGGCATCTACTTCCACGACGCGGCGCAGGAAGCGGTGGTGCGCGAAGTCGTCGCCGAGGTGCAGGCGGCGCTCGGCGACCGTCGCGTGGTCACCGAGGTCGCCCCGCTGGCGAACTACAGCCGTGCCGAGGACCACCACCAGCACTACTTCGCGCGCAATCCGCACGCCGGCTATTGCGCGTTCGTCGTCGCGCCGAAGGTCGAGAAGTTCCGCCGCACGTTCGCCGCCCGCGTCAAGGGCTGACGCGGTGAAGTGGCTGCGCCACGCGGCGCTGGTGCTGGCCGTGCTGATGGTCGCGCTCGCCGCCGTCGGCGGCGGCTACGCGAGCCGCGTGCTGCCGCAGACCGACGGCACGCTGGCGCTCGCCGGCGCGCAGGCGCCGCTCGCGATCGAGCGCGACGCCAACGGCATCCCGACGATCCGCGCGGCGTCGCTGCACGATGCCTACTTCGGCCTCGGCGTGGCCCACGCGCAGGACCGGCTGTGGCAGATGGAGACGCACCGTCGCATCGTCGCCGGGCGGCTCGCCGAGGCGTTCGGCGCCGGCGCGGTCGACAACGACCGCTTCCTGCGCGCGCTCGGCATTCGCCGCGCCGCCGCGGCGCAGTACGCGCGGCTGCCGCCGGCGTCGAAGGCGGTGCTCGACGCCTACACCGCCGGCGTCAACGCGGTCGTCGCGTCGCTCGCGGCACGGCCACCCGAATACGTCGTCCTCGGCCTGCACCCCGAACCGTGGGACCCGGTCGACAGCCTGGGCTGGGCGATCATGATGGCCTGGGACCTCGGCGCGAACTGGCACACCGAACTGCTGCGGCTGCGCCTGGCGCTGCAGCTGCCGGTGGCGAAGATCGACGCGCTGCTGCCGCCGTACCCCGGCGAAGCGCCGCTCGCGGTGGCCGACTACGCGGCGCTGTTCCGCGGCCTGGCGCTGGACACGCCGAAGGCGGTCGGCGCGTGGACGACGCTGCCCGACGTCGCACCCGCGTCGGGCGTCGAAGGCGTCGGCTCGAACAACTGGGTCGTCGCCGGCCACCGCAGCCGCACCGGCCACCCGCTGCTCGCCAACGACCCGCACCTGAAGCTCAGCGCGCCGGCGCTGTGGTACTTCGCACGGCTCGAAGCGCCGGGGCTGTCGGTCGGCGGCGCGACGCTGCCCGGGCTGCCGGCGGTCGTGCTCGGTCAGAACGCCGACATCGCCTGGGGCTTCACGAACACGTCGCCCGACGTGCAGGACCTGTACGTCGAGCGCATCGACCCCGCCGACGCGACGCGCTACCAGACGCCCGACGGCTGGGCGGCGTTCGAGACCGGCCGCGAGACGATCCGCGTCAAGGGCGGCGCCGACGTCGACTTCACGTGGCGGCGCACGCGCCACGGGCCGGTGATCTCCGACGCCGGCATCGCCGACGACGTTCGCGGCGGCGCCGCCGAACGTCCGGCATACGCATTGGCGCTGCGCTGGACCGCGCTTGACACCGACAGCGACGCGGTCGGCACCGCGCAGGCGATGCAGTCGGCGAACTCGGTGGCGGCGTTCGTCGCCGCGACCGCCGACTTCGTCGCACCGATGCAGAACATGGTCGTCGCCGACCGTGCCGGCCACATCGGCGTCGTGTCGCCGGGGCGGCTGCCGCTGCGCAAACCCGACAACGACCTGCGCGGCCTGGTGCCGGCGCCGGGCTGGGACGCGCGCTACGACTGGGCCGGTTTCGTCGCCGCCGGCGAGACGCCGCGCACCGTCGACCCGCCGGGCGGCGCGATCGCCACCGCCAACCAGCGCATCACCGCGCCCGGCTACCCGCACCACGTGACCAGCGAATGGGCGCTGCCGTACCGCCAGCAGCGCATCGAACAGTTGCTGCAGGCGCGCGAGCGCCACTCGCTCGACGACTTCGCGGCGATGCAGGCCGACGTCAAGTCGCTCGCCGTCGCGCCGCTGTTGCCGTGGTTCGCCCAGGCGCGGTCGGACCATCCGCTGGCCGCCGACGCAATCGCCGCGATGCAGGGCTTCGACGGCACGATGGCCGGCGGCAGCACCGCGCCGCTCGTCTGGTGGGCGTGGCAGCGCCAGCTGGCGCACGGCGTGTTCGGCGACGACGTCACGCCCGAGCTGTGGCAGCGCAGCCTGGCCACGCGCAGCTTCCAGGACGCGCTCGAAGGCGTGTTAGCGCGCAACGACGCTGCGTGGTGCGACGACCGCGCCACGACCCCCGTCGAGACCTGCGCCGAGCAGAGCGGCGCGGCGCTGACGCGCGCCCTTGCCGAACTGCAAGCACGCTTCGGCAGCGACGTGTCGCGCTGGCGCTGGGACGCCGCGCACCAGGCGCGCTCGGAGCACCGGCCGTTCAGCCGCGTTCGCTGGCTCGCGCCGTGGTTCGAGCTGCGCGCGCCGGTCGGCGGCGACACGCACACCGTCAACGTGTCGCGCGTGTCGCTGAAGCATGACCCGGTGACCGGCGAGCTCTACCTCGACGAGCACGGCCCCAGCCTGCGCGCGCTGTACGACGTGCTCGACCGGTCGCAGTCGCGCGTGATGCACTCCACCGGGCAGAGCGGCATCGTCTTTTCGCCGCTGTACCGCAGCTTCGTCGCACCGTGGCGCGACGTGCGCTACGTGCCGC
>CBDUBX010000146.1:0-6213 GCA_965365495.1 uncultured Burkholderiales bacterium | reverse complement strand
GGCAGAACGCCACCGCCGGCACGCCGAGACGCTGCGCCGCGCCGAGCGCCGACCACGCGAGGACGTACGGGTCGGCCGCTTCGACGACGTCGCCGCCGGTGGCGACGATCGCGCGTTCCGCGCCGCGGCGGTCGACGACGAAGCGGTAGCCGCCGGCACCGGGCAGCAGCACGCCGCCGACGCCGGACCCCGGCGCGACGACGCTGTGGCGCCAGCCGCGACCGCGCCACGCCGCCCGCTTGGCCTCGATCACGCGGCGCACGCCGCCGGCGGCGTTCCAGAACATCGACACGTCGACCAGGTGCAGGCCGGCCGGGTGCTGCTCGCCGTTCGGGGCCGCCGGGTCCATCGCCGCGGACGAGCAAGCCGGATACCCGGCATGCCGGCTGCTTCGCGCGGCGGATGGACGCCCGCACGACCCCGTCCGCCGAGGCCGCCGTCGACAAGTCGGCCGACGACGCGCGCGCCGCGCGCCGCGCGGGTCTGCGGTGGATCGACGCGGCGCAGAAGGGTATCGCCCGCGAGCGCGCCGGCGACGGCTTCGTCTATCGCGACGCCGGCGGGCGCCGCCTGCGCGATCCGGCGGCGCTCGACCGCATCCGCCGGCTGGCAATCCCGCCGGCGTGGCGCGACGTCTGGATCAGCCCGCACGCCGACAGCCACCTGCAGGCGACCGGTCGCGACGCGCGCGGCCGCAAACAGTACCGCTACCACGCCGACTGGGTGCAGGGCCGCGGCCAGACCAAGTTCGACGGCCTGCGCCGCTTCGCGAAGGCGTTGCCGCGGATCCGCCGCCGCGTGCAGCGCGCGCTCGCCGGCCGCGACGCGGCACCGACGCGAGAGCGAGTGCTGGCCGCGCTGGTGCGGCTGCTCGACACGACGTGGCTGCGCATCGGCAACGCCGAATACGTGCGCGACAACCACAGCTACGGGCTGAGCACGCTGCGCGACCGCCACGCCGGCGTGCGCGGCGACGAACTGCGGCTGTCGTTCGTCGGCAAGAGCGGCATCCGGCACGACGTGCGGATCAGCGACCGGCGCGTCGCGCGCATCGTCAGGCGCTGCCGCGAACTGCCGGGCCAGGAGCTGTTTCGCTGGGTCGACGACGCCGGCGACAGCCATCGCATCGATTCGTCGGACGTCAACGCGTGGCTTGCCGAAGTCGCCGGCGACCGCGTCACCGCGAAGGACTTCCGCACCTGGCACGGCAGCGTGCTGGCGCTGCAGCTGACCCTGGCTGCGTGCCGCGAAGGCGCGGCGCCGTGCACGCCGACGCAGATCCTCTCGGGTGTCGCCCGCCGCCTCGGCAACACCCCGGCGGTTTGCCGCAAGGCTTACATCCACCCACGCGTGCTGGCGCTCGGCAGCGCGCTCGGCAACGCCGATGCGCGCGCCGCGCTGCCCGGGGCGCGCTGGGCGCAGACCGCGTTGCGCGCGCGCGGCCTGACCGCCGACGAGCGCCGCCTCGTCGCGCTGCTCGCGACGCGCGCGTCTTGAGCGGGGCGCGCACGCCGCGGCGATCCGTACCCTCGGGCACAGGCGTTGCCCTCCACGGGCGCTCTAGAGCCGGTGCAGCGCGCTTGTCCTCGGGGATGGCGCAGCGGGCGCAGCGCCTGGCGGGGCAGACCGGGGCTGCGATGCGCATCTGCTACGTCACCGAAACGTACCCGCCCGAGATCAACGGCGTCGCGCTCGGCGCCGAGCGCTGCCTGCGCTGGCTGCGCGACGCCGGCCATACGGTGCAGCTGGTGCGGCCACGGCAGCGCGGCGAAGCGCGGCGTTGCCGCGGCGACGAATGGCGCACCGCCGGCGGGCCGATCCCGCTGTATCCCGACCTGCGCTTCGGCGTCGCGCGCGCCGCGTCGTTCGCCGCGACGTGGCGCGACCACGGTCTGCCCGACGTCGTCCACGTCGCCACGCCGGGGCCGCTCGCGTGGGCCGCGCTGCGCGCCGCGCGCGCCGAAGGCATCGCAACGAGCGCCGACTTCCGCACCAACTTCCACGCCTACAGCCGCCACTACCGGCTCGGCTGGATCGAGCCGCTGATCCTGTCCGCGCTGCGCCGCCTGCACGCTCTGGCCGACCGCACCTTCGTACCCACCGACGAGATGGCGCGGCGGCTGGCGGCACAGGGCTTCGAGCGCTTGCGCGTCGTCGGCCGCGGCGTCGACGCCGCGCGGTTCTCGCCGGCGCGGCGCGACCCGTGGCTGCGCCGCAGCTGGGACGCCGCGCCCGACGACCCGGTGCTGCTGCACGTCGGCCGCCTCGCGCCGGAAAAGAACGTCGACGTCGCGCTCGCCGCGTTCGAGCGGCTGCGCGCCGAGTCGCCGCGGCTGCGAATGGTCGTCGTCGGCGACGGCCCGGCGCGCCGCCGGCTGCAGGCCGCGCACCCGGCGGCGATCTTCGCCGGCGTGCAGCGCGGCGTCGACCTCGCGCGTCATTACGCCAGCGCCGACGTGTTCCTGTTCCCGAGCCTGACCGACACCTTCGGCAACGTCACGCTCGAAGCGCTGGCCAGCGGGCTGGCGGTCGTCGCCTACGACACCGCCGCCGCCGGCCAGCTCGTCGACGACGGCGCCAACGGCTGGCTCGTGGCGCCGCCGCCGGAGGGTCGCGGCGAGGCGGCGTCGGCGGTCGACGCCTTCGCCGCGGCGGTGCGTCGCGCGCTGACCACCGCGCGGCCGGGCAGCGCGTTGCGCCAGCGCGCGGTGCAGACCGCGCGCGCCAACGACTGGCCCGGCATCCTGCAGGGCTTCGAGCGTCACCTCGACGAGATCGCCGGCCGCGCGCTGCCGGAACCCGCGCATGCCGCGCTGGCTTGACGTCGGCCGGCTGCGCAGCGCCGAGCTCGACCGGCGCGGCGCGCGCGCGCTGCACCACGCGGTCGCGGCGCCGCTGCTGCGCGGCGTGCTCGCCGCAGCCAGCCGCGTCGCCGACGGGCCGCTGTGGGTGGCGCTGATCTTCGTGCTGCCGGCCGTCGACGGCGCGCGCGGCGCGCACTGCGCGTGGTTGATCCTCGCCCTCGGCACCGTCAACCTGCTGCTGTACTGGTTGCTGAAACGCGGCACGCGGCGGCAGCGACCGTTCGAACAGTGCCAGGACATCCGCGCCTGCCTGCGCGTGCCCGACCCGTTCAGCTTCCCGAGCGGGCACACGCTGCACGCAGTGGCGTTCGGCGCGCTGCTGTCGGCGTTCTACCCGGCGTTCGCGCCGCTGTTGGCGGTGTTCGCGATGCTCGTCGGCGTCGCGCGCGTCGTCCTCGGGCTGCACTACCCGAGCGACGTGCTTGCCGGTGCGGCCCTCGGCGTGCTGACCGCATACGTCGCCGTGCTCGCGATCTGAGGCGCCGCGACGGCGGAGTCGATGCACGGCAACGCGATTGCGCCAGCCCAAGCGCCCGGCGGGCGACCCCGCGCGGCGGCGGCGGCCGCCGCGTGGGCATGCCGCCTGCTTGGTCGCGGGATGGACCTGATCGCCGAACCCACGGCCGCTTCGGCACGCGGCCCGCAACGCCGTGCGGACCCGACCGCCGCCCGCCCGCCCACACCTGCCGCCCGCCGCGCCGCCGCGCCGCCGCGGCCGCGGACCTCGCCGCCGCCGACCGTGTCGCGCGCCTACAACTGCCGCTGCGGCCGCCCGGTTTTCTTCGGCAACAGCCGCTGCCTGGCGTGCGACACGCCGCTCGGCTACGAGCCTGACAGCGCGAAGCTGCTCGCCCTCGTCGCCGACCCGCCGGTTGCAGACGGCGAAGACGCCGCTGCGGACGACGGTCCGGCGACAACCGCCCCCTCCTCGACCGTTGTCGCCGCTGACGTCGCGCCCGCCGCCGCCGAAGCGGCCGGCGACGCGGCGGCCACCGCGGCCGCTGTCGACGCCACGAACGGCGCCACCGAGGCCGACGGCGCGCCGCTGTGGTGGCGCGCGGTCGACGGCGACGACCACCGCCGCTACCAGCGCTGCACCAACTTCACCGCGGCGGCCTGCAACTGGCTCGTCGGCGAGGACGACGCCGAAGCCGCCGGGCTGTGCCGCAGCTGTCGGCTGACGCGAACGCTGCCCGACCTGTCGATCGAACCGCACACGCTGTGGTGGACGCGCTTCGAGGTCGCCAAGCGGCGGCTGGTGTCGTCGCTGATCGGCCTGCGGCTGCCGATCGCGTCGAAGACCGAAGACCCCGAGCGCGGCCTCGTGTTCGACCTGCTGCGCGCGCCGCCCGAAGGCCCGGGCGTGGTCACCGGCCACGAGGACGGCGTGATCACGATCGACGTCGAGGAGGCCGACGACGCGTGGCGCGAGCAGCGCCGCACCGCGCTCGCCGAGCCGTACCGCACGCTGCTCGGCCACCTGCGCCACGAGACCGGCCACTACTACTGGCAGCGCCTTGTCGACGGAACGCCGTGGCTCGACGTCTTCCGCGCCGAGTTCGGCGACGAGCGCGCCGACTACGGCGACGCGTTGAAGCAGCACTACGCCGACGGCGCGCCGGCCGACTGGGGGCAGCGCCATGTCAGCGCCTACGCCAGCAGCCACCCGTGGGAGGACTGGGCCGAGACCTGGGCGCACTACCTGCACCTGATCGACACGCTCGACACCGCGCGCAGCTTCGGCCTCGACGGCGAACGCGTCGAGCTGAACTACGAGCGCTTCGACCGCGATGCGCTCGCCGGGCTCGACCCGGCGCACGCCGAGCGCTTCCTGCAGCTCGTCAACAACTGGATGGAGCTGACCGGCGTGCTCAACGAGCTGTCGCGCAGCATGGGCGTGCACGACTTCTACCCGTTCGTGCTGTCGGCGCCGGCGCTGCGCAAGCTGTACGTCGTCCACTGCGTCGTCGCCGCCGCCGGCGCGGCGCACCCGCGAACCGGAGCACCGCAATGAGCAACGACGACGACGACCGCAGCTTCGGCGTCTTCAAGCCGGTGGGCCACGTCGTGGTGTCGCTGCCGTCGGCGGCGCAGGCGCAGGCCGCGGCCGACGCGCTGGCCCGCCACGGCTGGCAGGGCGACGCGGTGCGGCGCTACACCGCCGACGAGATGGTGCGCCAGATCGACGCCGACCTCGACCGCGCGAATCCGCTGGCGGCGATCGGTCAGGAGATCAACCTGATCCGCGCGCACCGCGAGCTCGCGGTGCGCGGCTACCACTGGCTCGTCGTCCGCGTCGACGGCAACGCGGCGGCGAGCCGCGTCGCCGAGCTCGTAAAGGAGGCCGGCGCCGAACGCGCGCAGCACTACGGCCGCTTCGTCATCGAGGAGCTGATCGAGCCCGGCGACGGCCTGTCGCAAGTGGCCGAGTCGCCCGACCGCGGCCTCGACGCGCAGACACCGTCGGGCGAAGAAGGCGAGTCGGCCGCGCGCGACGGCGGCGCGTCGCCCGAGCGGCGTTGACGGGGGCGGCGACGGCTGACGGCTGACGGCTGACGGCTGACGCCTCGACGCGGCAGCGGCCACGGTCGCAGCACCGTCCTGACGCAACGCGGCAGCGGCGCCACCATCGTCGCAGCGTCCTGACGCGACGCGGCAGCGGCGTCGAGGCGTCGCATCGTCACGCGATGGCGATGCGTGCCGCCCCTCGCACAGCGGGCCGCCTGCGAGCGGTGGTCCTACCACCGCAGCGCCGCCGGCGGCACGCGTGTGAAGCGTGCGATGCCCCCGAGCAGCGCCGGATATCGGCGCAGCATCGCCAGCAGCGCGCCGCGCGCGAACGGCCGGCGGCCGACCCGGTACAGCGCGCGCGCGCGCTGGATCTGCGCGCCGACGTCGCGCTGCAGCCGACGGTGGTAGTCGTCGGCGCTGCCGCCGTCGGCGCGCACCGCGGCGGCGAGCGCTGCGCTGTGCAGCGCGATCGCCATGCCGTCGCCGGTGAACGACGGGATCACCGCCGCCTGGTCGCCCAGCCGCCACAGCCCCGGCGCGTCGCCGCGGTGCGGCGCGTGCAGGTGGCCGTAGGGGACGCGGAAGATCGTCTGCGGCGGGCCGTCGACCTCGACCGCACCGGCCAGCCGCTCGGCGAGCCACGAGCTGGTCCGCGCGAGTTCTGCCAGCAGTACCCCCAGCGGCTGCGGCGCCTGGTCGCGGTGGGCCAGGAGGCACAGGTTGACCCGGTCGCCCTCGACCGGCTGCAGCCCGGCGTAGCCGGCGTCGAACAGCAGCACCTCGATGTGGCCCTCGATCGCCCGCGCCTGTGCTGCCTCGAGCTTCAGGTGCAACTGCC
>CBDUBX010000145.1:0-6235 GCA_965365495.1 uncultured Burkholderiales bacterium | reverse complement strand
ACAGCTCTTCCTTCAGCTGGTACTCGATGACCTGGCGCTTCTCCTCGACGACGAGAATCTCCTGCAATCCCTCGGCAAAGGCCCGCGTCGCGGTCGCTTCGAGCGGCCAGACCACGGACACCTTGTGCAGCCGGATGCCGAGCGCACGGCACGCGGCGTCGTCGAGCCCGAGGTCGGCGAGCGCCTGGCGCGTGTCGTTCCAGGCCTTGCCGCTGGCGACGATGCCGAAGCGGTCGCTCGGCCCGTCGACGACGTTGCGGTTCAGCCGGTTGGCACGGACGTAGGCGAGCGCAGCGTACCACTTGTGGTTCATCAGCCGCGCTTCCTGCGCCAGCGGCGCGTCGGGCCAGCGGATGTGGACGCCGCCGTCGGGCATCGCGAAGTCGTCGGGCAGCGCGATGCGCACGCGATCGCGGCCGACGTCGACGCTGGCCGACGACTCGACGATCTCCTGGATCGTCTTCATCGCGCTCCACACGCCGGCGTAGCGGCTCAGCGCCAGCGCGTGCAGCCCGAGGTCGAGGATCTCCTGCACGCTCGCCGGGAAGAACACCGGCAGGCCGCAGGCCTTGAAGATGTGGTCGCTCTGGTGCGCCGCGGTGCTGCTCTTGGCGACATGGTCGTCGCCGGCGACGGCGACGACGCCGCCGTGGCGGCTGGTGCCCGCCATGTTGGCGTGCTTGAACACGTCGCTGCAGCGGTCGACGCCGGGGCCCTTGCCGTACCAGATGCCGAAGACGCCGTCGACGCGCGCTTCGGAGGGGTACAGCGCGAGCTGCTGCGTGCCCCACACCGCGGTTGCCGCAAGCTCCTCGTTGACGCCGGGGCGGAACACGACGTGGTGGCGCGCGAGGTGGTCGCGCGCCGCGACCAGCGCCTGGTCGTAGCCGCCGAGCGGGCTGCCGCGGTAGCCACTGACGAAGCCGGCGGTGTCGAGCCCCGCGGCGGCGTCGCGCGCACGTTGCAGCATCGGCAGGCGCACCAGCGCCTGCACGCCGCTCATGAAAGCGCGGCCCTCGTCGAGGGCGTACTTGTCGTCGAGCGTGGCCGCCGCCAGCGCGCGGCGAACGTCGTCGGGCAGCGGGGCATTCATGCGCGAGAACTCCTCGTGATCACCACCCGCGGGTCGCGGTGGTGGCGGCGGCATCGACGCGGTTCGTGACCGCGGCCCCCGGCGCTGGCAATGTAAGGCAGCGCGTCGCGCGGCTGCGGGCGTGGGGCGATGGCGAGTGCCAGCGGCATTCGATGGGCATCTTGACGCCACGCCGGTCGCCCGTCGCCGACAACGGCGGGGCGCTGCCGGCGGCCGCGGTCGCGTTGCTCGAAGAACAACGTCGCTCGCGGATGCGCAGCGCCTGCCTTACGACGGCGTGACCCGTTGCTGCCCGTCGGCGACCGGCGCGGCGACACCGTCGCCGACACGGTGCCGCGCCGAGGCGCTGGGACGGAGGCGTCCCGTTCTCGAGTGCCACACGCGACGGCGCGCCGGTGCAGCGGCGACCTCGTGCTGCCGATGGGCCACACTTGCACCGTGCCCGCCCGAAGCGACGTTCAACGCTTGCACCGCCGCGTCGCCGCGCGGCGCGTCGTCGACAGTCAGCGCCCGGTTGAGGTGCGGCGGTCGGCAGGGCTCGCCGGGCGCCACGCCAAGCCATCGCGCGCACGCGCGAGTCGTGCCGAGCCGGCGCTGCACGGGTGGCGCGACGTCGGCACCGCGTGATGCGCGCGAGGGGCGCTGTCTGATGGTGATCACCGCAAGCAACCCGGTCGCGTCGCTGCCGCGGCTCACCGCCAGCCACGCGCTGCTGGCGCTGGCCGTCGTCGCGGTGTGGGGAACGAACTTCGTCGTGATGCGGCTCGCGCTCGACGTGTTGCCGCCGCTGCTGCTCGCGCTGCTGCGCTTCGCGATGGTGTGGGTGCCGGCGCTGGCCTTCGTCGCGCGGCCGTCGGTCGCGTGGCGGCGGCTGGCGGTCTACGGCGTGGCGATCGGCGCCGGCCAGTTCGGCCTGCTGTATCTGGCGATCGACGGCCACATCTCGCCAGGGCTGGCGTCGCTCGTCGTGCAGTCGCAGGTGTTCGTCACGATCGGCCTGGCAATGGTCGTCGACGGCGAACGCGTCCGCGCGGTGCAGTGGGCCGCGCTGGCGCTGGCCGTCGCCGGCATCGGCGTGATCGCCGCGAACACCGGCGGCGACGCGACGCTCGTCGGCCTCGCCCTCGTGCTCGGTGCCGCGGCGGCGTGGGCAGCGGGCAACCAGGTTGCGCGGTCGATGGGTCGCGTCGACATGCTCGGCGTCGTCGTCTGGTCGAGCGCGTTCGCGCTGCCGCCGCTGGCGCTGCTGTCGCTGCTGTTCGAGGGGCCGACGCGAATCGTCGCCGCGCTGGCTGCGGCCGACGCCGCGACGTGGACGGCGGTCGCATGGCAGAGCGTGGCCAACACGCTGTTCGGCTACACCGCGTGGGGCTGGCTGCTGGCGCGCCACCCGGCGGCGACGGTCGCGCCGCTGGCGCTGCTGGTGCCGGTGTTCGGCCTCGGCGCGTCGGCGTGGTTCCTCGGCGAAGCGCTGCCGGCGTGGAAGTTCGCCGCCGCAGCGCTGGTCATCGGCGGGCTGGCGCTGAACCTGTTCGGCACCCGGCGGCCGCGCGGTCGATGAGCCGCCGCCGCGCGCCGGTCGTGCGCGCCGCCACCCGCGCGGCGCTTCGCCGCTGACGCTGTTCGCGCGATGTGGCTGCTCGTCGCCGAGGCTGCCGTGGCGCTGCTGCTGCTCGTCGGCATCGTCTGGTGGACGATGTTCAGCGGCCGCGACGACGACTGATCAAGCGTTGCCGAACGCCGCGGGCGTGCAGTACGCTCGTTGCGGCGCCCCGTTGGCCGGGCGCCACGGAGTGTGCAGTGCCCGTGCGCCCCTGCTCGCTGACGAAGCCCGGCGGCTGCAGGCGTTGCGCGAGACCGAGATCCTCGACACCGGGCCCGATCCGGCGTACGACGACGTCACCGCGCTCGTCGCCGAGTGCCTGCGCGTGCCGATCGCCGTCGTCTCGCTGGTCGACGAGCACCGCCAGTGGTTCAAGTCGCACCACGGGCTCGACGTGTCGGAAACACCGCGCGACCTGTCGTTCTGCGCGCACGCGATCCTCACGCCGACCGAGCTGTTCGAGATCGCCGACGCCGCGGTCGACGCGCGCTTCGCGAACAACGCGCTCGTCACCGACGCGCCGTACATCCGCTTCTACGCCGGCGCGCCGTTGCTCAGCAGCGACGGCCACCCGCTCGGCACGCTGGCGGCGATCGACCGTGCGCCGCGGCGGCTGACCGACTTCGAACGCCAACTGCTGCGCGTGCTGGCGTCGCAGGTGGCCACGGCGATCGAATTGCGCCGCTCGGTGTCGACGCTCGCGCGGCAGGCGACGCTGCACCGCGACGGCGAAGCGCGGCTGCGGCTCGACTACGAACGCCAGCTCGTCGACGAGCGCGCGATGCGCACCGCGCTCGAAGCCGCGCAACGGTTTCAGCGCCAGGTGGCCGACGTGCTGCCGAGCGTGCTGTACGTCTTCGACGCCGTCGCCCGCCGCATCGAATTCGTCAACGACGGCGCGCAGCGGCTGCTCGGCGTCGCTCCCGGGACGCGGGTCGACGTCGCCGGCGACGCGGTCGTCGAGCGGATGCATCCGGACGACGCACCGGGATTTCGCCGGCACATCGCGGCGCTGCTCGCCGCGCCCGGCGGCGGCGTGGCCGAGTTCGTCTATCGCATCCGCCACGCCGACGGCACCTGGCGCTGGCTGCACAGCCGCGATGCCGTGCTCGACCGCGACGCCGCCGGCCGGCCGGTGCGGATCGTCGGCACCGCGACCGACATCACCCACGTCAAGGAGCTCGAACGCCACCAGCGCGCTCGCGCCGTCGCCGAAGAAGCCAGCCGTGCGAAGAACGCCTTCATCGCGCGCATGAGCCACGAGCTGCGCACGCCGCTGAGCGCGGTGCTCGGGTTCACGCAGCTGCTGCAGGCTGACGCACCGGGCGGCGCCAGGTCGGATGAATACCTGCAGCACATCGCCGCCGCCGGGCACCACTTGCTGGCGCTGATCGACGACACGCTCGACGTCGCGCGGATCGAGGCCGGCGCGCTGCCACTGCAGCTGCAGCGGGTGGCACTCGACACGCTGGCCGACCAAGCGCTGCGGCTCGTCGCCGGCGACGCGGCGCGCGCCGGCATCGCCGTCGTCCGCGAGCCGCCGTCGGTCGCCGTCGGCGACGCCTACGCCGACCCGCTGCGCGTGCGCGAGATCCTCGTGAACCTGCTGACCAACGCGGTGAAGTACAACCGCCCTGGCGGCGAGGTGCGGCTGCGCGTCGGCGAGTCGGCCGACGGCCCGCAGGTGCAGATTGTCGACACCGGCCGCGGCTTCACCCCCGAGCAGCTCGACGCGTTGTACCGGCCGTATCAACGGCTCGGCGCGGAGGCGACGGCGGTCCCCGGCACCGGGCTCGGGCTGGCGATCTGCAAGACGCTCGCCGACGCGATGGGCGCGCGGCTCGACGTCGAAAGCGACGTCGGCGTCGGCTCGACGTTCACGCTGACCCTGCGCCGACCGGCGGCGGGCGGGGCCGACGCCGCCTGGCAGAGTCCGCGCCGCCGAGCGACGGGTTCGACGCTAGTGCAGCGCGCCCGGATAGACGAGCTGGAACTCGGGCACCGGCGTTTCGAAAGGCCGCGCGTCTTCGGTCATGCAGTAGTACGTGCCGCGCATCGTGCCGTGCGGCGTCGGGATCCGCGTCCAGCTGCTGTATTCGAACTGCTCGCCCGGCGCGAGCAGCGGCTGGTGGCCGACGACCGCCAGCCCGCGCACGTCTTCGCGCCGGCCGTCGGCGTCGGTGACGATCCAGTGGCGGGCGATCAGCTGCGCCGTGACGTCGCCGGTGTTGCGGATCGTCACCGTGTACGCGAACGCGAACGGCCCTTCGGGCGGCTGCGAGCGGTCGGCGAGGTATTGCACGCGAACGTCGCAGCGGAACTCGGGCTTGGCCGGCATGCGGCGATTCTAGGCACGCCACCTAGAATGACCCGCGCTGTGACGGCCGCGCCGGCGCGCCGTTCGCAGCCCCTGCCGCGATTCGCCCCGTATGACCCACCGCATCGCCGCCAGCCTGTTGTCGGCCGACTTCGCGCGCCTCGGCGACGAGGTCCGCGCGGTCGTCGATGCCGGCGCCGACTGGCTGCATTTCGACGTGATGGACCACCATTACGTGCCCAACCTGACGGTCGGGCCGATGGTCTGCCGCGCGCTGCGGCCGCACTGCCGCGTGCCGATCGACGTGCATCTGATGGTCGAGCCGGTCGACGCGCTGGCCGCGGCCTTCGCCGCCGCCGGCGCCGACGTGATCAGCTTCCATCCAGAGGCGAGCCGCCACGTCGACCGCAGCCTACAGGCGATCCGCGACGCCGGCTGCCGCGCCGGGCTGGTGTTCAACCCGGCAACGCCGCTCGACGTGCTCGACTGGGTGATCGACAAGGTCGACCTCGTGCTCGTGATGAGCGTCAACCCCGGCTTCGGCGGCCAGTCGTTCATCGACTCGGCGCTGCGCAAGGTCGAGGCCGCACGCGCGCGGATCGACGCCGAGGCCGCGCGGTCGGGGCGCGAGATTGCGCTCGAGGTCGACGGCGGCATCAAGGTCGACAACATCCGCCGCGCTGCCGACGCCGGCGCCGACACCTTCGTTTCCGGCAGCGCCATCTTCGGCCAGCCCGACTACCGCGCGGTGATCGACGCGATGCGGCGCGAGCTCGCCGCTTGATGCGGTAGCGGCGGCGCTGGCGGGCGATCCCGGCTCGGATCGCCGCGTCGGTGTGGCGACCCGGCCCGGCGATCCCCGCTCGGATCGCCGCGTCGGTGCGGCCACCTGGCCTTCAGCCGCGGTCGATCCGCGTCGCCAGCACGACGCTGGTCGTCGTCTTGCGCACGCCGTCGATCGCGCCGATGTCGTCGAGCAGCGCGTCGAGCCGCGCCGGCGTTTCGGCGCGCAGCAGCGCCAGGTAGTCGAACTCGCCGCTGACCGCGCTGAGCTGGCGCAGTTCGGGAAATGCCGCCAGCCGCTGCGCGACGATGCGACCGGCGCGCGGCTCGGTGGCGATGCCGACGAACGCACGCACGCCGCGCTCGGCGTCGTCGACGCCGAGGCGCACCGTGTAGCCGACGACGACGCCGGTCTTCTCGAGCCGCGCCAGCCGCGCCA
>CBDUBX010000144.1:0-6237 GCA_965365495.1 uncultured Burkholderiales bacterium | reverse complement strand
CTGCGCGGACCTGGACGGGGCGAAGGCTCCGGTGACTCAGGCACCGGGCTGAGCCTGCGGCACCGCGCCGCGGCGCACGAACACCAGGTCCCACACGCCGTGGCCGCGCGCCAGGCCGCGGCGCTCAAACTTCGTCGACGGTCGCGACGCCGGGCGTTCGCTGTAGCCGCCGCTGGCCGCAGCGTTGACCAGCCGCGGCTCGGCGCGCAGCACGGCGAGCATCTGCTCGGCGTAGGGCTGCCAGTCGGTCGCGCAGTGCAGCCGGCCGCTCGCTGCCAGCCGTTCGGCGAGCCGCCCGACGAAAGCCGGCTGAATCAACCGCCGTTTGTGGTGCCGCGTCTTCGGCCACGGGTCGGGAAACCACACGTGAACCGCGGCCAGCGACCCCGGTGCGAGCATCGCGTCGACGACGCGCACCGCGTCGTCGCGGACGATTCGCACGTTGGCGAGGCCGCGCTCGTCGATGCGCTGCAGCAGCGCGCCGACCCCCGGCGCATGGACCTCCACGCCGATGAAGTCGACATCGGGCCGCGCCGCCGCGGCGGCCGCGGTCGCGTCGCCCATGCCGAAGCCGATCTCGACGACGCGCAGCGCGCGCCGGCCGAAGACCGCGTCCCAGTCGGGCGGCGCCGCGGAGAACGGCACGATGAAGCGCGGACCGACGGTTTCGAGCGCGCGCCGCTGCCCCGGCCCGAGCCGCCCGCCGCGCAGCACGAAGCTGCGCACCGCGCTCAGCGGCGCAGGCGCGGCGGGGTCGGTGCCGGCGCCGCCGGCGGCGTCCGGCGCGTCGAAGGCGCTGTCCATCGGGCGGCGATTCTGCCGCCGCCACCGCTTGCGGGCGGCCACGACAATGCGCTCCGCGGCGACCGTGCCGCCGCCGGCGGTCGCACCGATCGCTTGCCGACTTCCCGCTGCCGGGGTTGCGATGCCGAACCCGATGGACCTCGATCACCGTACCGCGCCGCGCTGCCGCGTCGGCCGCCGGCGGAGCCGGCGATGACGCTCGCGCTGTACGGCCACCCGTTCTCGTCGTACACGCAGAAGGTGCTCGTCGCGCTGTACGAGAACGCGACGCCGTTCGAGCTGCGCTGCATCGCGCCGCAGTACCCGCAGCACACCGCCGACTGGCTGCGGCGCTGGCCGCTGCGCAAGTTCCCGGTGCTCGTCGACGGCGACCGCAGCGTCGTCGAGACGAGCATCATCATCGAGTACCTGCAGCTTGCGCACCCCGGCGCGGTGCGGCTCGTGCCCGAAGACGCGCGCACCGCGCTCGACGTGCGCTTCCTCGACCGCTTCTTCGACCTGCACGTGATGAACGCGATGCAGCACGCGGTCGACGGCGCACTCACCGGCGACGCGACCCGGCGCGCCGACGGAATGGCGACGGCGGCGGAAAAGCTCGAGCGCGCCTACGCTTGGCTCGACGTGTCGCTCGCCGGCCGTGCCTGGGCCGCTGGCTCCGATTTCACGCTCGCCGACTGCGCCGCTGCGCCGTCGCTGTTCTACGCCGACTGGGTGCATCCGATCGGCGGTGACTACCCGCTGCTGCGCGAGTACCGCGCGCGGCTGCTGGCGCGGCCTTCGTTCGCGCGCGCGGTCGACGAGGCGCGGCCTTACCGTCGTCTATTCCCGCTCGGCGCGCCGGCGCGCGATTGAGTCGATCGCGCGGCGCGTCAGTGCTGCGCGCGGTAGCGCTGGCCCAGCGCCTCCTGCAGCCCCTGCACGACGGCGAACGCCTCCTTCAGCTGCGTGCGCTCGAAGTTCGAAAGCTCGGCCGGGCGCAGCCGGTGGTCCACCGGTTCGCCGGCGTCCATCCGCCGCACTTGGTGGCGGATGCGCAGCGCGGCGAGGAACTCGAGCGCGTGCGCCAGGTCGCGCGCGCCCTGCTCGCTGATTTCGTGGCCTTCGGCCGCCGATTCGAGGCGGTCGAAGGTGTTGACCGCGGCGTGCCCGGCGGCAAGCGCGTACGCGCGCGCGAGGTCGACGATCGGCACGATGCCCTGCAGCTTCATGTCGACGGTGCCACGGTGGGCGCCGCTGCGCGACGGCGCCAGCCGACCGAACAGGCCGATCGGCGGCCGGCGCGACAGCGCGTTGCGCACCATGTGCGACAGGAACACCTGGTTGCCGCGGGTTCGCGCGAGCGCGTCGCGGCGCACGGCGTCGAGCAGCGTCGCGTCGCCGCGCACCGCGCGCAGGTCGAAGAACACGCAGGTGTGCATCAGCGCCTTCGGCTCGGGCGTGTCGATCCAGCGCGCGAATCGCGCCGACCACGCCGCGCGCGGCTGGCGCCACGCGTCGGTCATCGCCATCATCCCGCCGGGACAGAACACGTAGCCGCAGGCGTCGAGCCCGGCGTTGACTTCGCGCGCCAGCGCGGCGAAGTACTCGCCGTGGCGCGCCGCGTCGTAGTCGTCGGCGAGCACGAGGCAGTTGTCCTGGTCGCTGCGCGCGGTCTGCTCGTTGCGCGCCTGCGACCCCGCGGCGACCCACGCGTAGCGCACCGGCGGCGGGCCGAGCTTGTCTTCGGCCAGCTGCAGCAGCCGCGACGTCAGCGCGTCGGTGATCGCGGTGACGACCTGGCCGGTGGCATGCGCCGACGCGTCGGCCGCGGCCAGGCTGCGCTGCAGCTCGCCGATCCGCGCGGCCACCTGCTGCAGATCGGCGACGTCGTCGCAGGCGTGGATCTCGCCGGCGAGCACCAGCGCCGACGTGCTCTGCTGCGCGGCGAGGTCGCCGGTGGTCAGCATGCCGACGACGCTGTTGCCGTCGACGACCGGCAGGTGGTGGACGTTGTGCCGCGCCATCATCAGCAGCGCGTCGAACGCGGTGGCGCGCAGGTCGATGCCGAACGGATCGCGCGTCGCGACGTCGATCGCCGGCGTGTCGCCGGCGACGCCGGCAGCGACGACGCGGTTGCGCAGGTCACGGTCGGTGACGATGCCGAGCATCCGGCCGCCGTCGACGATCAACATCGACGACACGCCGTGCTCGCGCATCCGCAAAGCGGCCTCGCGCACCGTCGCAGTCGGCGGCAGCACGACCGGCGCGCGGCGCAGCAGCGCCCGCACCGGCATCACGACCAGGCGCTGTTGCGCGTCGGGCGCCGGCATCGGCGCGGCTTTCGGGGCCGGTGCGGTGGACGGGTCGTTCATCGACGGAGGTGGCGGGCGACGCGCGCGCGGCATTCTAGGAAGCCGCCGACGGGCGACTCCTGACATTCCCTAGTCGTCGGCCGATGCGAGTTGCCGCAGCCCGCCGAGTAAGGCAACGGTCAGGTGTCGCCCAGAGACTGCGCCGCGCATCGCACCGGCACCCGTCGAAGCAACGGCGCCGGGCGGTGTCGCGCGTCGCGCGCCGAACATCCGCGGCGCGGGCCCGTACCCCACAGGAGACGCATCGATGGAGCATGACTCGCACGGTTACTGGAGGGCCACCCTGCGCCTGCTGGGCATGGTCTTGGTCGTCTGGTTCCTGGTGTCGTTCGGCGCCGGCATCCTCTTCGCCGATTGGCTCAACCAGTTTCACTTCGGCGGCTACCCGGTCGGGTTCTGGTTCGCCCAGCAGGGTTCGATCTACGTCTTCATCGTGCTGATCTTCTGGTACGCCAAGAAGATGGGCGACATCGACCGCGAATACGACGTGCACGAGGACTGACATGCAACGCCACTTCCGTATCGAACGCCCGCGGCAGGAGCGCTGACATGGACCTTCAAACCACGATCTACCTCGTCGTCGGCGCGAGCTTCGCGCTGTACATCGGCATTGCGATGTGGGCCCGCGCCGGGTCGACCAGCGAGTTCTACGCCGCCGGTGGCCAGGTCCACCCGGTGATGAACGGCATGGCCACCGCGGCCGACTGGATGAGCGCGGCGTCGTTCATCTCGATGGCTGGGCTGATCTCCAACATGGGCTACGGCGGCGGCCTGTTCCTGATGGGCTGGACCGGCGGCTACGTGCTGCTGGCGATGCTGCTGGCGCCGTACCTGCGCAAGTTCGGCAAGTTCACGGTGCCGCAGTTCATCGGCGACCGCTTCTACTCGAAGAGCGCGAGCACGGTCGCGGTGGTCTGCCTGCTGACCGCGTCGATCACCTACATCATCGGCCAGATGACCGGCGTCGGCGTCGCGTTCTCGCGCTTCCTCGGCGTGTCCAGCGAAGTCGGCATCTACGTCGGCATGGGCATCGTGTTCCTGTACGCGGTGTTCGGCGGCATGAAAGGCATCACCTATACGCAGGTCGCGCAGTACCTGGTGCTGATCTTCGCGTACACGATCCCGGCGATCTTCATCTCGCTGCAGCTCACCGGCAACCCGCTGCCGCAGCTCGGGCTCGGGTCGAGCCTGGTCGGCCAGGACATGTCGCTGCTGGCCAAGCTCGACGCGGTCGTCACCGACCTCGGCTTCCCGCAGTACACGACCTCGCTGCCGGGCAGCGAGCTGAACATGTTCATGTACACGCTGTCGCTGATGATCGGCACCGCCGGCCTGCCGCACGTGATCATGCGCTTCTTCACCGTGCCGTCGGTGAAGGACGCGCGGTCGTCGGCCGGCTGGGCGCTGGTGTTCATCGCGATCCTCTACACCACCGCGCCGGCGGTGGCGGCGATGGCCAAGACCAACCTGATCCGCACCGTGACGCCGGGCGTGGTGATGGGCGACGCCGACCCGTACGCCGCCGACTCGAACATCCAGTACGAGGCGCGCCCCGACTGGATGAAGCGCTGGGAACGCACCGGCCTGCTGAAGTTCACCGACAAGAACGCCGACGGCCGCATCCAGTACTACAACGACAAGACGACCAACGCCGAGGTCGTGCAGAAGGTGCAGGCCGCGGGCTGGAAGGGCAACGAGCTCGACGTCAACGCCGACATTATCGTGCTCGCCAACCCCGAGATCGCGCTGCTGCCGGACTGGGTGATCGCGCTCGTCGCCGCCGGCGGTCTGGCCGCGGCGCTGTCGACCGCCGCCGGGCTGCTGATGGCGATCTCGTCGGCGGTCTCGCACGACCTCGTGAAGAACGTCTTCAACCCCGACATCAGCGAGAAGGGCGAGCTGCTCGCCGGCAAGATTTCGATGGCGGTGGCGATCGTGATCTCGGGCTGGCTCGGGTTGAACCCGCCCGGGTTCGCCGCCGGCACGGTCGCGCTCGCGTTCGGCATCGCCGCGAGCTCGCTGTTCCCGGCGATCATGATGGGCATCTTCAGCAAGAAGATGAACAAGGAAGGTGCGATGGCCGGGATGCTCGCCGGCCTGTTCGTCACGCTGTTCTACGTCTTCGCGCACAAGGGCGTGTTCTTCATCAAGGGCACCGAGTACCTCGACCTGATCGGCGGCGCGAACAGCTTCTTCGGCATCACGCCGGAAGCGTTCGGCGCGGTCGGTGCGATCGTCAACTTCGTCGTCGCGTTCGTAGTCGACAAGGTGACGAAGGAGCCGCCCGAGCACATCCAGGCGATGGTCGAAGCGGTGCGCATCCCGCGCGGCTCGAGCGCGGTGGGCGGCGCACACTACTGAGCGAGCGGCGGCAAGCGGCGGCCGACGCTCGGCCGCGTCGCGGACGCGGCGCCACCGCCGAAGCCGCGCCGCCCTTCTGCCGAAGCCGCCGCAGCCACTCCTCCCGGCCCCGCCGGCACTGCGCCGCCGGGGCCGCGTTCCATACGCCAACCCGAATCGCGATGGCCTTCGACATCAGCGTCGCGCTGACCTGGATCCTGTTTTTGGCACTGTTCCCGATCGCGTTCTTCTGGCTGCGCCGGGCGTGGCGCATCGGCGTCAAGCGCGACTACGGCGAGGTCGCGCTGAAGGCCGGCCGCAGCCCCGCCGACCCGGCGCGCTGGGCGAAGTACGAGCTCGCGATCAACGCCGTCGGCGGCGCGGTGCTCGTCTACGCGATCGTCGCGGTGGTCGTCGCCGCCGTGCCCTACGAAACCTGGACCGCGATCGCCGGGTCGACGATCTGGTGCAAGTTCTTCGCGAGCTTCGCGCTCGCCCGCACCGCGCACGCCAAGCCCCGCGGCCGCGGCTGAGCGGCCGCCGCGGCCCCGCCGAGCTTTCGATGGCCGGCAGGCGACCGACGCCGCCGCCCGCGGAGCCTTCGATCGCATGCATGCAACCGCCACCGTCGCCCAGCGACGGCTGACCCGTGGTGCTGCGCCGGGGCCGCGCCTAGAATCGCCGCCGCGCGGGTGTAGTTCAATGGCAGAACGGCAGCTTCCCAAGCTTCATACGAGGGTTC
>CBDUBX010000143.1:0-6238 GCA_965365495.1 uncultured Burkholderiales bacterium | reverse complement strand
CCCGCCCGCCCCTAGCGGACCTGACGTGACAGCCGGGCCCGCACCGTCGACGGGCGATTGACCTTGCAGCGTCGCGTGCGGCGTCGCGAGCGTCGACGACGCGCTGCCGAGCGACGACGACGGTGCGCGGCCAGCGACGTCGACCTCGACGTCGACGATCGCTGCGGCCACCACGGCCGCGACGATCGACGCGCCGACCGCGCCGCCGAGGGCGAGCCACATGTGGCGTCGATGCGTGCCGGCGCGCTGCGCGTCGGCGCGCGGTTCGCGGTCCCACGGCGTCGGCGGCGCCTGCAACCGATCCGCATGCGCCTGCGCGGCGGAGAACGCGTCGGTCAAACGCCGCGCGCCGGGGTCGGGCTGGGCCATCCGTCGGCGTCGCTGCGCAGCGCGCGGCAGTCAGCCGGCCGTCCGGCAGCCGTCGACGCCGGCCAGCCGCGCCGCTGCGTCGAGCCGCGCCTTCAGCGCCGCGAGTTCGGCGCGGCCCACCGGCGCACCGTGCGCCGGCACGGCGATGTCGAAGTCGTACCAAGACAGATGGTCGATCGCCGCCGACCAGCCGGCGTAGCTGCCGCCGGACGCGCAGTCCGGTTGCGGGTCGCCGGCGGTGTAGAGCCCGCCGACGGCGATCGCCCGCAGGTCGCGGAAGTAGGCGACGCTGTCGGCACCGGTGCGTCCGCGGCCGACGTGCTCGACCTCGATCGACGCCTCGCCGGCGTTGAGCAGGTAGTCGCGGTCGTAGGCCACGAACGCCGCGCGGGGCTGCGCGGCAATGCGCGCATCGTCGCGCAACCGGGCGAGCGCGTGACGCTGGACGACGACCGGAACGCCGGCGTCGGCGAACGACGCGATCGCCGCGGCCGACCGCGGCGCGGCCGGCAAGACCATCGCCGCCAAGCGTTGGCCGCGGCCGTCGATTCGCCCGCCGGTGATGCGCTCGAGCGCCGCACGCAGCGCGTCGGCACCCGCACCGTCG
The DNA here is from genome assembly GCA_965365495.1 of uncultured Burkholderiales bacterium. GTDB lineage: Bacteria > Pseudomonadota > Gammaproteobacteria > Burkholderiales > Burkholderiaceae_C > Rubrivivax. The sequence continues at coordinate 5,262 of CBDUBX010000143.1, read as the reverse complement.
TCGCCCGCACCGACCGCGACCGCGCCGTCGACGGTGAGCAGCACCACGGTGTTGCCGCCGGCGCGGGTGTGCACCCGCCACAAGCCCGGTCGCAACCGTTCGACGGCGGGCACCGCCGCTGCAGCGGTCGCCGGCGATGTCGCCGACGGCGATGCCGTTGCGCTTGGCGACGGCCGATCGGCCGGTGCCGACTCCCATCCCGATGCCGCAGCCGATGCCGCGGCCGATGCGGCGGCGGCGACCGCATGCGCGATGCTTGCCCGAAGCCACCTTCTCATGGCCGGCGCCGCAGCGTGTCGGCGGCTGGAGGGCCGCGCCCGAGTCGCCGCCGGCGACGGGACCGTGGCTCGATTCGGCGGCGACAGGACCGAAGCGCCGATCACACCGCGCAGGCGACCTCGCGTCGCGCCGCCGCGCGTCGCCGCACCACGGCGGCGATCGTCGGCACGCCGACCGCGAACAGCCACCACGGGGCCGGCATCGGCACCGCCGACACGGCGAACGCCGCCTGGCCGAAGCCCGATGCATTGCCGGCCGCCGCATCCATCACCGCAGCGCTGACCTCGCTGGCCAGCGTCAGGTCGATCCAGCTCGCGCTGCCCGGCGCCGCGGCGTAGGTCCAGGTCCAGTCGGCGGTGACGTAGTCGTCGAACAGCACGCTGCCGGCGTTGGACAGCGTCACGAACAGCGTCGTCGCCGCGCTCGCCGCGCCCACGGTGGCGTCGAGCGCGAAGAAGTCGATCGTGACGACCATCTTCACCGCGTTGTCGAACGACCCCGAGAAGTGCGCCGTGCCGACCGCGCTGGCGACGCCGCCGGCCGACGCGACGTCGGCGTTGGCGGTCAGCAGGCCGTCGCCGGCGAATGCGCCGGCGGTGGCGATGTCGGTCGCGCCGACCGAGTCGGCGGCGGCCGACACCGGCGCGTCGGCCGGCGGGCTCGACACGCTGTCGTAACCGAGCGCGCCGTCGAGGGTCGAGGCCACCGCCGTCGCGTCGAGCACCGCGTCGAAGAAGGTCACCGCACCGGCGTGCAGCGGCATCAAGGCCAGTGCCGTCAGCGGCACCGCGAGCATGCGTCGAATCATGTTGGGCGCCCCTTTGCGTCAGGTGATGGCCGCGGTCGAATCCGTTGCAGTGAGAGGGTCGCTGGCGACGCCCACCGCGTCGGTCATTTGACGACCCGCACCGCGGCGGTCGACGTCAGCTGCTTCTGCATCCCTTCGTGCATGAAGTTCGCAGTCAACATCAGCGGCACCGCGCTGCCGACCGGGACGTTGTTGTCGATCCGCGCGCGGTCGAAGGTCGCGATCAGCGTGCGGCCGTCGGCGGTGGTCCGCGCGGTGACCGCCTGAAACTCGGTGTCAGACAGCGGCGTCGTCAAGCGCACGCCGCCGTCGAGCGTGTAACCGGCCGGCACGCGGAACATCGCGGTCACGAGCCCCTGCACGCTCGTAAACACGCCGTTGGCCGGGCGCAGGTTGAGCACCGAGGGCACGAACTGCAGCGCGCCCGGCAGATCCTGCGGCACCGCCTCGACGATGATCCGGCCGGTGGGTCGCGGGTCGGCGCAGTCGTTGTAGAAGTACTCGCCCTCCTTCGTGAACGTGTACTGGAACGACTGGCCGGGCGCGAGCTTGGGGTTGAACAGCCCTTCGAAGAACTGCGTCGCGCAGTGCGTCTTGGTGTTCGGGAACAGCGGGAACTGCGCCGTGCCCGGATTGATGAATGTCACCGTCGTGCCGACCGGAACGCGCATCGTCGACGGGTTCATCGCGCGGATCGCGATCGAGTCGGCCGCCGCGGCGGTGTCGGTGGTGCGGTCCTCACGCGCGAGGTAGACGGTGTTGCCGACCGTGCTGCCGTCGACGTCGGCGCCGCCGATCGCGCGGCGGACGACGAACGGCGCGGGATCGGGCGCTTCGCTGCTGCCCGATTCCGACTTGTACGTGCCGCCGAGCTTGAACGCCCACAGCTTGTCGCCATCCGACAGCATCGCGACGTACTGCGTGCCGCCGATCGCGTAGGTCACCGGCGCCGCGGTGATGTTGCCGCCGGTCTGGAACTTCCACAGCTTGCGACCGTTCACCGCGTCGAGCGCGTGGACGAAGCCGTCGGGCTGGCCGACGAAGACGAGGTCGCCGGCGGTGATCAGCACGCCCTGCCCGTGCGCCGCGTCGAGCCCGAGGTGGTTGCGCCAGGCGACGCGGCCGGTCGACGCGTTCAGCGCGACGACGCCGCCGGTCTGGTACTCCCCCGGCGCGCGCAGGCCGTTGGTGCTGGCGCTGCGGTAGTGCGCGACGTTGGCCACGCCGTACGGGATGTAGACGAGGTTGGTCCGCGGGCTGTAGCCATGGTTGGACCAGTCTGCGCCGCCGTTCTGCGTTGTCGTCGACAGCACGGGAAAGTCCCAGTGCGGGTCGAACATGCAGCCCTTGCGATGGCTGGCGCCGTACTCGCTGGGGTAGGTGACGTGCGGCTTGTCGACGTCGAGGTAGTTCGGCTCGGTGTAGACGAGCTGCCCCGACGCGTTGGCCTGGTAGCCGTTGTAGTTCGGCACGCCTCGCCACGGGTTGCCGGGGATGTTGTTCGGGCCCAGCGGTTCCCAGACGACGCATTCGGGCAGCCACGTGCCGACCGCCGGGAACGGTTGCGTCGCCGGCATGCTCTGGCGCGCATCGACCGGGTTCGGGCGCTCGACCACGCCGGTCAGCGGCTTGCCGTTCGTGCGGTCGAGGATGAACGTGTACGCCGGCTTGCTGCCGTAGTAGATCGCCTGCTTCGACTGACCGCCGACCATGACGTCGGCCAGCACCGGCGGGTGGACGTTGTCCATGTCCCAGATGTCGTGGCGGATCGACTGGTAGTGCCACTTGTAGGCGCCGGTCTTCAGGTCGACCGCGACGAGCGTGCTGCTGAACAAGTTGTCGCCGGGACGCAGTTCGCCGTCCTGCGACGAGCGGCAGCTGCGCGGGTTGCCGAACGTGAAGTAGGCCATCCGCAGCCCCGGGTCGACCGCGCCGTGGATCCACGGCGTCGCGCCGGCGGTCATGGCGCAGCTCAGCCCGTTGGGCTGCAACGGCCCCCACGTCGCGCCGGCGTCGACCGTCTGGCCGTTGACGTCGGTGACGACGAACCCCGGTTCGGCGCCGCCGTAGAAGTACCAGACGAGGTTGCCGTTGCTGCTGTCGACCGCGAACGCCGCGCCGCGCTGGCCGTCGTTGGTGCCGACGTAGACCATGCCGTCGTGGTAGATCGTCGCGACCTTGGCGATGTTGCCGAGCGTCGCGCCGCCCGGGCCGGTCGGTTGCGACACCCAGACCTGCGCGCCGGTGTCCTTGTCGAGCGCGACGACACGGTTGCCGCCGGACAGCGTGTACACCTTGCCGTCGCCGATCGACACGCCGCGGCGGCGGCCGGTCGGCGCGAACCCGACCGTCGCCACCGACGGCACCCACTTCCACTTCGTCGCGCCGGTGGCGCCGTCGACGGCGATCACGCCGCCGCTCGGCGTGTCGAGGTAGATCACGCCGTCGACGACGATCGGCGTCGTCTGCTGCCCGGTGTCGGGTTCGCCCGGCGCCGGCGCGGGCGACGTGATCGGCTGCGCCGACACGCTCGTCATCCACGCTGCGCCGAGGTTGCCGATGTTCGCCTTGGCGATCTGCTTCAGCGCCGAATAGCTCTGGTTGCCGAGGTTGCCGCCGACCTTCGGCGAGTCCTGGTCGTTCGGCGTGCAGCAGGCGTCGAGATCAGCCGCGGCGCCGAACAGGACGGCCGGGGACGTTGCCGCGGCGAGCGCGACGAACGTGGCGATGAGACTGCGCTTCATGGGAAAACCTCCGTCGAATCGTCGACGCGTCGCGCTGCGCGCGTGCGCCGGTCGCCCCGGACGCACGTTCGCGCAGCGCTGGCGACGGCTGCGATCTGTCTGTCGAAAGGTCCGGCGAAAGGCAGCGTTCTGTTGGTCAGAACGGCGTTTCGTTTTGTCGTCGCGGTCGATTCAACCCCGATCGGTCGTCGATGTGACTCGGCATTAACCCGGAAGCGGAAACAACGTGTGACGCCGGCGCGATCGGCGCGCGTTTGCCGACGCTGCGATCCAAAGGCCTGCCGGCGCGCCGACGAAACGCCTTGTCGGGACGGCGCACTTGCGCCGCGAGCAGCGTCGCACGCTAGAGGCGCACCGCGCTCGGTGCGCAGCAGCGGGGGCCGGCGCCGGCCAAAGCCCTGTCGGGAAAGCATGCGCGCCGACAAAGCGCGTGCGTCGGCAAATCGCGCCTGGCAAAGCGCGTCGGCAGAACGCAAGTCGGCGCCGCCGCGGCGCGCGCCGCGGCGGCGCGTCGCGATCAGCCGCCGGTGTCGGTCACCCGGTCAGGCGGTCGAGCGATTGCGTGTCGCGGTCACCGCGCGCGCGGTTCGCTTGCGCGGTGCGGCGGCCGGCGCCGGCGCCGTCGTGGCAACGGCGGTCGACGACGCGCGCGGCGACCGTGCCGCGCGTCGGGCCACCGCGGCCGGCGCGCCGTTGCCCGAGGTGCGCGCAGCAGGGCGCCAAGCGGCGAAGTCCTCGGCGTCGGCGTCGCCGCCGAGCAAGCGGGTCAGGTCGCGCGCATGGCGGAACAGCACCGGGACGATGCGCTCGACGCCGGCGGCCTCGATGCGGTACCGCGGCCCCGAAATGCTCAGCGCGCCGAGCAGCCGGTTGTCCAGGCCGAGCACCGGCGCGGCGACGGCCGCGGTCTCGGGGTCGCGCTCGCCGAACGATGCGGCGTACATCCGCCGCCTTATCTCGGCGAACTTTTCGCCGCGCGTGCCGGCGAAGGCGCGCAGCACGTGGCCCGCGGCACCCACCGTCAGCGGCAACGGGTCGCCCTCGTGAACCGCGTCGCGAACCGCGCGCGACGCGTCGACGCGGTGCAGGCAGATCCGCTTGTCGCCTTCGGCGACGTAGAACGACGCGCCTTCGTGCAACTCGGCGACGACGCGGCGCAGCACCGGGCAGACGACGTCGCCCATGCGGTGGTGGCGCTGATAGAGCGTGCCGATGCGGTACGCCGACGCGCCGATGCGGTACGCGCCGTCGTCGGTGCGGAACACGTAGCCGAACTTCTCGAGCGAGCGGATCAGCCGCAGCAGCGTGCTCTTGTACAGCCCCGTGCGCTTGGAAATCTGCGCCAGCGTCACGCGCTCGTCGGTCAGCGCGTCGAGGATCGCCAGCGCCCGCTCGACCGCGGCCACGCCGCCTTCGTCGCTCATCCTTGCC
>CBDUBX010000142.1:0-6298 GCA_965365495.1 uncultured Burkholderiales bacterium | reverse complement strand
TCGCCGACGCGGTTCTCGATCCGCGTCGCCGCGTCGCCCGGCGCGCCGACGACGCGCAGCATCGCGCCGCGGTGGTCGCGCGCCCACACCGCCGACCGCGGCGCCATCGGGCTGCCGCCGAGCCGGCCGTACGACGACACCGCCGGCGCACTCAACGCGGTGATCGCGCCGGCGTGTGCCAGCAGCCCGCCGAGCCAGTGGCAGCCGGTCGGCGACAGCACGTCGGCGGCGCTCGGACCGGACGCTCCCGCCGCGGCGTGCTGCGGCGCGTTGTGCACGAACGCCGGCGCGCCGGTGGCGTCGCGCAGCGACTGGTGCAGGTGCCAGCCGCTGGCGATCGACTGCGGCAGCGGCGGCCGGCAGACGAAGCTCGCGAGGTAGCCCTCGCGGCGCAGCGCCTGGCGCACGCCGTTGCGCAGCCACACCATCTGGTCGGCGACGGCGAGCGCGTCGCCGGCGGCGAACACCGCCTCGAACTGGCTCGGCCCGAGCTCGATCTCGAGCGACCGCAGCGGCAGCCCCAACCCGAGCGCGGTGCGGCGGACCGTGTCGAGCACTGCGGCCGACCGGTCGGCCAGCGCGTCGCCGAGCAGCTGGTAGCCGGGGTGGACGTGGGCGAGTGTCGGCGCCGGCGCCGGCCACGCGGCGGCGTCGACGGCGTCGTTGTCGTGGGTGATGCGCCAGACGTGGAACTCGACTTCGAGGCCGCAGACCAGCGACAGTCCGGCGTCGGCCAGCGCCGCCAGCGCGCGCTGCAACGCGCGCCGCGGGTCGACCGCGACCGGCGTTCCGTCGTCCCAGTGCGGCGCGGCGCGCAGCCACGCGCAGCGCGGCGCCCACGGCAGCGCGACGAACGACGCCGGGTCGGCGAGCAGCTGCACGTTGTTGGCCGCGCCGAATCCGGGCAGGCCGGCCATCGCGCCCGGATCGAACACCGGGTAGGCGGTGCGGTCGGCGGTGTCCTTCAGCAGCAGCGTGCTGACCATGCCGATGCCGGCGTCGAGCGTCGACGCGAGCCAGTCGTCGCTGCCGCTGCCGTCGCCGACGACGAGCGTCTTGCCGCGCAGCGTGCCGTGCAGGTCGCACCAGACGACGCGCAGCTGCTCGATGCCGTGGTCGCGGATCCGCGCCGTGAGCGCGCGCATCGCGTCGGCGCGTTCGGCGCCGGCGGCGCCGCAGCGCGCGGCGAACGTCATGCCGCGGGATCGGTCGCGGTCGCCGCCGACCCGGGGACCGCTGCCGCGGCCGAGGCCCAAGGCGCCTGCGCGCGCCGCTGCGCGACTTCGCGCTGCCAGTGGGCGAGCCAGTCGGCGGCCGGCGCGATGCAGTCGATCGTGTCGACGCCGACCGTCGCGGCGACGGCGCCGGGTTCGGTCAACGGCCGCGGCGGCGCACCGCCGGTGGCGGCCGCATCGATCGCCTGTGCCAGCGTTCGGCGGTTGGCCATGATCACCTTGTCGCTCGTCGCCAGGTGTTCGCGCGTGCGGTCCTGGATCGGTCCCATGCTTTCGACGGCCCACTGGTCGTGGCGGTTGATGTCGTCGTCGCCCATGCCGAGATAGGTGCGCTCGCGCTGCTCGGCGGCGTCGAATCCCCAGTCGTCGTGCGCGCCGTGGCGCGGCGCGTAGTCGGGCAGCGTCACCGCGGCCAGCCGCTGCCGGCGCATCGTCTCCTTGTCGAGCGGCGCGTCGTAGCCGGTGAACAGGCTGAACCAGTAGGTGTGCGTGTCGTCGACCGGCACGTGCCACTGCGTGATCGTCACGTCGGTCGACAGCGGGATCACGAAGGTCTGCGGGAACACCGCGTTGGTCACGCGCACGTGCGTCAGCGCGTCGTCGATCGGCCGCAGCGTCGTCAACCGCGTCAGCCCCGGCGCGAGCGCCTCGGTGCGGATGTCGGGGCGGTGGAATTCGCGCAGCACGCGCGTCATCGGCCAGCGCTCGCCGCCGACCGTGCCGCTGCTGGCGCCGCGGAACTGGCGGCCGTACGACCCTTCGAGCGCCTCGTCGAACAGGAAGCGGTGCAGGAACGATGCGTGCGCCGGGTCGATGCCGACCTCGAATGCCTGCAGCCAGTTGCAGCGCCACAAGCCCTTGAACGCGAACACGTGGCTCGCCGGCGCGGCGAAGCAATCGAGCGCCGGCAACGGCGGCGGCGTCGACCCTTCGTCGCCGAACCAGCCCCAGACAACGCCACCGGCCACCTGCACCGGCCAGCTGCGCTGGCGCACCCGCGTGCACAACGTGCTGCCGACCGGCTCGGCCGGCGTCTCGAGGCAGCGACCGGCGATGTCGAACTTCCAGCCGTGGAACGGGCAGCGCACGCCGTCGCCTTCGTAGCGAGCGAACTTGAGATCGGCACCGCGGTGCGGACAGTCGCGGTCGAGCAGGCCGAAGCGGCCGTCGGCATCGCGGAACAGCACCAGATCCTGGCCGAGGACGCGCACCGCCTTCAGCGGCCGCTCGGCCACCGCCGGGTCGAGCGCGGCGTCGAACTCGTCGACCAGCGCCACCGGCTGCCAGTAGCGGCGCAGCAGCTCGCCGCACGGTGTGCCGGCGCCGGTGCGGGTCAGCGTGTCGTTGAGGGCGGCTTGCATCGGCCGCAGTATTGCAGCGTTGGCGCCGCGTGCAGCCGAGCGCCGGTGCGACGCCGGCGGCAGCCATCGCGGTCAGCAGCGCGGCATCGAGCGTGGCCGGCGGCAAGCGCCGGCACAGCGCCGCGGCGCCGCTGCAAGCTCGAGGCGCTTGGCCGCGCCGATCCGCCGCCGGCGAGTCCCCCGACCGCACGCCGAACTTCGCAGCAGCCGAAGTCGTGCTCGCCGAATCCTCACAGCAGCACGATGTCGTACTGCTCGGGATTCATCGTCGGCTCGGCGGCCAGCGAGATCGGCTTGCCGATGAACTCGGAGAGCCCCGCCAGGTGCACGCTTTCCTCGTCGAGCAGCATCTCGACGACCGTGGCGCAGGCGACGACGCGGAACTCGCGCGGGTTGAACTGCCGCGCCTCGCGCAGGATCTCGCGCAGGATGTCGTAGCAGACGCTGCGTGCGGTCTTCACCTGGCCGCTCTTGGCGCACGTCGGGCACGGCTCGCACAGCATCTGCGCGAGGCTTTCGCGCGTGCGCTTCCTCGTCATCTCGACGAGCCCGAGCTGCGTGAAGCCGCTGACCGTGGTGCGCGTGCGGTCGCGCGCGAGCTGCTTGCGCAACTCGGCGAGCACCGCCTGCTGGTGGTCCTCGCGCTGCATGTCGATGAAGTCGGCGATGATGATCCCGCCGAGGTTGCGCAGCCGCAGCTGGCGGGCGATCGCGCCGGCGGCTTCGAGGTTGGTCTTGAAGATCGTGTCTTCGAAGTTGCGCGCACCGACGAAGCCCCCGGTGTTGACGTCGATCGCGGTCAGCGCCTCGGTCTGGTCGAAGACAAGCGTCCCGCCGCTCTTCAGATCGACGCGGCGGCCGAGCGCGCGGGCGATCTCGTCCTCGATGCCGTACAGGTCGAAGATCGGCCGCTCGCCGCGGTACAGCTCGAGCTTGGCGACGGTGCGCGGCATGAACGTTTCGCCGAACGCGCGCAGCGCGTCGTACTGCAGCCGGCTGTCGATGCGCACCGACTGCGTCGCGTCGTTGGTCAGGTCGCGCAGCACGCGCTCGGCCAGGCCCAGGTCTTGGTGCAACAGCGTGCCGGCCGGTTGCGTCTGCGCGCGCTCGCGCACCGCCGCCCACGTCCGCCGCAGGTACGCGATGTCGTCGGCGAGCTCGGCGTCGCTCGCCTCTTCGGCGTTGGTGCGCAGGATGAAGCCGCCGCCGTCGCTGCCGGCCAGCGTCTGCACGCGCGCGCGCAGCTGCTCGCGCAGCTCGAGGCTGCCGATCTTCTGGCTGATGCCGATGTGCTTGTCGTGCGGCAGGAAGACGAGCATCCGTCCGGCGATGCTGACCTGCGTCGACAGCCGCGCGCCCTTCGTGCCGATCGCGTCCTTGATCACCTGCACGGTCAGCGTCTGGCCCTCGAACACCTGGCGCTCGATCGGCAGCGTGGCCGCGTCGCCGCGCGCCGCGCCGGCCGCGGCCGCGGCGCGCGCCGCCGGCGGGCCGGGGTGCAGGTCGGCGACGTGCAAGAAAGCCGCGCGCTCGATGCCGACGTCGACGAATGCGCTCTGCATTCCCGGCAGCACGCGCACCACCTTGCCGAGGTAGACGTTGCCGACGAGCCCGCGTTCGAGCGCGCGTTCGATGTGCAGCTCCTGCACCGCGCCGTTCTCGACGACCGCCACACGCGTCTCCTGCGGCGACCAGTTGATGTAGATGTCGTGGCCGGGCAGCGTCATGCGGCGCGCTCCCAGGCGGCCGTGGCGTACGTCGGCGCGACGCCGGCGCGCGCGAGCAGCTGCCGGGTCTCGAACAGCGGCAGCCCCATCACGCCCGAGTAGCTGCCGTCGATGCGCTCGATCCACGCCGCGATGCGGCCCTGCACCGCGTACGCGCCGGCCTTGCCAAAGGGTTCGCCGCCGGCGACGTAGGCGCGGATCTCGCGCATCGGAATCGCGCCGAAGCGCACGCGCGAGACGTTGACCGCGAGCGCGCCGTGGCCGCGCAGCGCGCCACCGCCGGCCACCGCGACCGCGGTCAGCACGCGGTGGGTGCGCCCCGACAGCGCACCGAGCATCGCCTCGGCTGCCGCGGCGTCGGCCGGCTTGCCGAGGATGCGCTGCCCGAGCACGACGGTCGTGTCGGCGACGACGATCGGTGCCGGCGCGAGGCCGCGCGCGGCAAGCCGCCGGCGCGCCGCGGCGAGCTTGGCGTGGGCGACGCGGGTCACGTATTCGGCCGCGGATTCGCCGCGGCGTTCGGCTTCGAGCGCTTCGGCGTCTTCGTCGTCGCCGGCGAGCAGCGGCCGGTGCGCGACACCGAGCTGGTCGAGCAGCTGACGCCGCCGCGGGCTCGCCGACGCGAGGTAGACGAAGTCGGGCGCGCTCGGCATCGCGGCATTGTGTATGCGCGCCGCGCCGGCGCGCCGCAGCGCGCCGCGTGGTCGAGATGCGCCGCCGCGCGACAGGCGCGGCACGGCCGTCACGGGCGGTGGTACGGATGGCCCTCGAGCACCGTCCACGCGCGGTACAGCGCTTCGGCGAGCAGCACGCGGACGAAGGCGTGCGGCAGCGTCAGGTCGCTCAAGCGCCAGGTCTCGTCGGCGCCGGACTTGACGGTGTTGTCGAGACCGTCGGCGCCGCCGATCACGAGCGCAACGTGGCGGCCGTCGCCGCGCCAGGCACGCAGGCGCTCGGCGAGTTGCACGGTCGTCAGCCGCGTGCCGCGCTCGTCGAGGACAACGCGTCGCGCGCCTTTCGGCACCGCGGCGACGATGCGCTGCGCCTCGGCGGCGCGGCACTGCTCGACGCTGCGCGCGGCGGTTCGCGGTTCGGCTTTCACCGCGCGCAGTTCGAGCCGCATCTCGGGCGGCAGGCGTTTGGCGTAGTCGTCCCACGCGGCGTCGGCCCACGCCGGCTGCCTTTGGCCGACGACGACGACGACGAGCTTCATCTCGCGGCCGCAGCGACCCGCCGGGCCGGCAGCGCTACCGCGAAGGCGACTTGCGCGCGGCGCGCGGCACCGGGCGAGCGGGCGACGACGACGCAGCGCGCGGTGATCTCGGCGCGCGGTTCGGCCGCGGTGACGGCGCCGCCGGAGCGCGACGCGAAGGTCCGCCACTCGCCGCCGCGGCCGACTTGGCGGTCTTTGCCGACGGGGTCGACCGGGCCGCCTGGGCCGCCTCGGCCGCCTTGGCCGCCTTCGCTGCGGATCGCCCGCTGCGCGGCTTTCCCGCCGCCGACGATGGCGCGGCGGACGGCGACTTCGACGACGCCTTCGTCGCCGCTGCGTTGCGGCCCTTGTGCGCCGCCGAACGCCCGTCGCTTCGCGCCGCCTTCGCCCCGGCAACGTCGTCGTCGTCGTCGTCGTTGTCGCCGTCGTCGTCGCCGGCGGCGTTGACTGCTTCCGCCTTCGCAGCCGCCGCCGCACGCGTCGGCGCGAGCTTCAGCCGCACGTTCTTGCCGCCCCAGATCTCTTCCAGGTGGTAGTAGTCGCGGATCGCCGGCTGCATGATGTGCGCGACCGCGGCGCCGCAGTCGACGATGATCCATTCGCCGTTGTCTTCGCCTTCGGTCGCGAGCACCGGAAAGCCGCGCGCCTTGACGCGGTCTCGTACGCTGGCCGCCAACGCCTTGGTCTGGCGGTTGCTGGTGCCCGACGCGATGATCACCCGCTCGAACAGCGCCGACAGATGCTCGGTGTTGAAGACCGCGA
>CBDUBX010000141.1:0-6339 GCA_965365495.1 uncultured Burkholderiales bacterium | reverse complement strand
CGCATCTCAGCTCCGTCCGGGCTGTGGACTTACACCATGCGTTGGGACACGACCCCAATGCGGCGCTTACTGCGCGCGTTACACACAATTCGCCGGTAATGGCCGTTAGGATGCTCGGCATTCGCCGACCCGCACCCCAGCAGCGCCCTTCATGCCCGACCCGTCCCCGCCGACCGATCGCGCCGCAGCCCTCGAAGCGCTGCTCGCACGCGTCGCGTTGGGCGACCGTGCCGCGTTCGCGGCGCTGTATCGCACGAGCGCGCCGCATCTTTTCGGCGTGATCCTGCGTATCCAGCCCAACCGGGCCGAAGCCGAGGATCTCTTGCAGGACGTGTTCGTCAACATCTGGCGCGGCGCCGCGGGCTTCGATGCCGCGCGCGCACAGCCGACAGCCTGGCTGTCGAGCATCGCACGGTATCGCGCCATCGACAGCCTGCGCCGCCGCAGGACCGAGCCGCGCACCGTCGTCGCGCACCGCGTCGGCGACGACGGCGAGGACGACGACGGGCTCGACCGTGTGCCGACCGCGGCCGCCGAGCCGCTCGCGCTGCTGCTCGACGCCGCGCGTTCGCGCGAAGTGACGCACTGCATCGACGAGCTCAACTCCCAGCAGCAGCAGTGCGTCGCGCTGGCGTTCTATCAGGGGCTGTCGCACGCGCAGGTGGCGGCGCATCTGACGCAGCCGCTCGGGTCCGTCAAGAGCTGGATCCGGCGCGCGCTGCAGTCGTTGAAGGAATGCCTCGGCCGCGTCGCCGGGGTCGGCGGGTCCTGAAATGGATTTCGGTCGCCGCGAGCTCGTCGACCGGCTGGCGGCCGAGTACGTGCTGGGTACGCTGCGCGGTCCGGCGCGCCGCCGTTTCGAGAGCCTGCTGCCGGCGCATCCCCTGCTGCGCGACGCGCGCGCCCGCTGGGAGGCACAGCTGGAGCCGCTGGCTGCCAGCATCCCGGCGGTCGAGCCGCCGCCGGCCGTGTGGCGGGCGATCGAGGGGCGGCTGTTCGGCCCCGGTCACGAAGAATCCGCAGCCCGGGCCGACGCGGCCGCTGCGGCACCCGCGGGACGCTGGTGGCAGCGACTGGCGCCGTGGCGCGCGCTCACCGGCGTGGCCTCCGTCGCCGCGGTGGCCGCCGTGGTGGTGGCGACCCGCCCCGCGCCGCCCGCGGCGCCGGTCGTGGTCGTCCTCGCCGCCAACCCCGAGTCGGCGCGGGTGCTCGACGCCAGCTTCGTCGCCAGCGTCAGCGCCGACGGTCGGGCTTTGGTGCTGCGGCCGTTGAACCCGCTGACGCTGAGCCCTGAGCGGGCGCTCGAGCTGTGGGCGCTGCCGGCGCAGGGCGCCCCGCGCTCGCTGGGGCTGGTGCAGCCCGCCGGCGCGACGACGCTGCTGCGCGCGCGGCTGCTGGTCGACACCACGGCTTTCGCGGTCAGCGTCGAGCCGGCCGGCGGGTCGCCCACCGGCGCGCCGACGGGGCCGATCGTTTCGCTCGGCAATCTGTAAGGCCGACCTCGAGTCGCTGCGGCGGCGGCGCCTGCGCCGTGACCCCGGTCGCAGCGCCCGTCACGGGCGTCGGCGACGTCCCCGCCGGCCGGCGGCATCGGCGAACGTGCGCCATCACCGCGCGGGTCGGCGCCGACACGACCCTGCTCTCGCGGCGGCTTCGAGCCGCAACGCCAGGCCCGCAGCGCCAGCCCTGCGGCGCGCACCGAAGTCCCGCCGACGTCGAGGTCATGCGGGTGCGACACGTCGACGCGGCGTGGCAGCGGCTGGACAAGCCGACGTAGCGCCTCGACGCAGCGCCACGTGATCGACATGGCGTCGCTCGAGGACGAGCGGGACACGACTCCGGGACCGGCGGCAATCCGAAGCGCATCGACGCTCCTTCGCGGGAAGGCGCTCGGGGTCTCGGCGAGCCTGGCAGGTCGGCCGCCGGCGCCGATCACCGACGTTCACGACACCCGATTTCGCGCCGTGCTCGCAACCGTGTACTTGAGCTACACGGGGGGCACGTCGCGCAGTGGGATCAGCACGCCGGACACGGCGGTCAGCAGCGATCCCACGGCAAGCGGCGCTCGCGCCGACGGTCAACCCGGGCGGGCCACCGTCGACCGCCGCCAGCGCGCGATCGCCCAGTGCAGCGCGGCGAAGGCGAGCAGCACGCCGGCCGCCCCCAACCCCCAGACGAACCACAACGCCACTGCCAGCCAACCGGTGTCGGTGACCAGACCCGGCATCGCTTCGAGTGCGCGGATCGCGACGTCGAACGCACGCGAGATCCACGACGGGTCGACGAACCACGTCAGCCACGCCGGAACGCCGACCTGACCGACGACGACCGCCCAGTCGACCGCGCGGCCCGACGCGACGAAGCCGGCGGCCCACTGCGCGAGCTCGAAGGTGCCCCAGACGAGCCCGCTCCACATCGCCAGCAGCACGGCGAAGACGGCCCAGACGAAGAACGGCATCGGCAACAGACCCGAGGTAGGCGACCGCCCGCATTGTGCGCAGCCGCCTGCTCGAGTCGATGGCCATGCGCCGCGTGCCGCCATCGACGCGGGTCCGCCGGCGCGCGGCCCGCGCGCCACGTGCCCTACAACGACTTCAGGTACTCGACGACCGCCGTCTTCTCGGCGACGGTCAGCGCCGGCGTGATCCGACCGGCGTAGACGTCGAGCACGCTGCGCAGCGTCGCGGCACTGCCGTCGTGGAAGTACGGCGCGGTTCTCGCCACGCCGCGCAGCCCCGGGGTCTTGATACCGGCCGCCAACGCGCCTTGCGGTCGCTGCAGCGTGATGGCGGCGGTCACCACCGGGCCGGTGAACTCGGCGCTGCGATGGCACTGTGCGCATCCAGCGGCACCGTTGAACAGCGCGAAGCCCTGCTCGGCGAGCGCTTCGTCGTAGGCGCCGGGCGCCGGGCTGGTGAGGCTGCGCTGCCAGGCCTGCACGTCGAGCAGCTTGTCGGCGGTGATCGCGTTGCCCGGTGCGGCCGCCTCGGCAGCGGCCAGCGCGTCGAGCACTTCGGGGGGCGGGGCGGCGACCAGCTCCGGCGGCAGCGTGCCGGCCGCAGTGCCGAACGCGCCGTTGGCATGCATCACCAGGTCGTAGACCGCTTCGCCCTGGCTGGCCAGCGCCCGACCCGCTTCGCCGTTGCGGAACAGGCCGTCCCAGTTGTAGCGGTAGCCCTGCTCGCCGAGGTCGACGAAGTTCCACAGCGGCGGCGTGTCGGTCGGGTTGTCGACGCCGTCGTCGAGCGGGTTGTCGGGCAGCGCACGCACGTCGAACCGGCCGGGACCCCAGCCTTGCAGCAACGCGACCGTCGCCGCGCCGGCGCCTTGCGCGAACGGCGTCAGCGAGACGATCGCGCCGGCGTCCATGTCGCGGTTGGGCACGCCATCCAGCCGCAGAGCGCCGATCGGCAGCATCGTCGCGCCGCCCGCCAGCGCGAAGCTCGTCGGCTGCACCTGCACGTGGCACAACGCGCAGGTGATGCCGGCGGCGCTGGCGCGGTCGGACTGCGGATCGTCGTATACCGCCTTCACGCCGACCACGGCGCCGGCCTTCAGCAGCGCCCGCGTGACCGCCGGGTCCTGCAGCGCGGCATCCTTGGCGGCCAGATCGCTGCCCGTCAGCACGGCGGCAATCGCCATCGGCACCCGCGCGAGGTCGACCTGCGCACCGGCGGTCACCGCCTGCGCGGGCGTCAGTTCGTTCAGCAGCGTGTGCAAGCCGAGCGTGCCGCCGAAGAACGCTTCGTTGCCGAAGGTCTCGTAGAGGAAGACGTCGCGGCCGCGCGCCACGGCGTCGCCTGCGGTGGCTTGCAGTCTGCGCTGCACTGCAATCACCGTGCCGGGCGACTGCGTCAGCGCGACCGTCGTTCGCGTCGAACGGCGGAAGAAGCTCGCGCCGGCGCGCTGCCAGCTGCCGTCGACGAGTCGGGCCACTTCGCCGAGTTGCGGATGTTCGGGCGTCGCCCGCGCGACGATCTCCACGCGCATCGGTTGCGCCAGCATCGCGCCGTTGGAGAAGCTGACCGCATACGCGTCGCTGTCGGCGGCCAGCGCGCCCGAGGGCGGCGTCAGCCCATGGACGCGGCGCACGCTGATCGACGCGTCGGCGCTCAGCGCGCCGGGCGGAATGACGACGCGGATCGAACCGTCGTCGGCGGCGACTGTCGCGCCGGCGGTGGCGCTCACCGGTTGCGCATCGACCAGCAGGTCCGGATCGTCCGAGCCGCCACAGCCGGCGAGCGTGACACACAAGGCTGCGGCCACCGCGACCGCGGCGGCGTGGGCGACGCGAGCGCGGCGATGCACGCTCGTCGGTCGGGGACAGGCGTGTTCCGAATCGGTCGGGTGCCGGGGTGCGTACTTCATGGTCGACTCCGCAAGGTGTGGGGCACGGAGCCAGCGACGCCGGCCCCTGCACCGCTTGACGCAGCGCGTCGCCTTCTGGATGCAAGGCCATGACCGAGATGGGGTCGCCTGGCGTCGGTCTGCCTCGGAGCCCGGTTCCGGGCCGCTGGCGTCTCGGACTCCCGGTTGCGCGCCGCGCTGGAACGGAATGCCGAACGCTGTTACAGCTTGCCGAGCGAGACGGTCCTCGGCATGGGCGCCCAGTCGGGATGGATACGCAGGATCAGCCCGAAGAGATGTGGCGCGGTAGCGCGGTACAGCGCGGCGAACGCCTGCCGGTCGCCCAGCGCGACGCAGCCGAGCAACGGGCCGACGTCGTCGTCTTGCGTTTTCGACCGCCGGACCGGCGCGTTCAATCGCCGCCGTGCCCGGTCGGCGCGCGCGCTGCGCAGTGCCGCCGGATCGCGCATCGGTCGGGCCGGCGGCGCGCTGGCGGGCGGATCGAACGCCGGTCGCCGGCGCGGGCCGACCCGGCGGTAGTCATCGGGGCGTGGAGGACGTTGGTCGGGTGGTTCGCGGCATGCGACGACGCTTGGCCCCGCCGGCGGCAAGGCCGCTACCGGTGGCGGAACGACGCCTGCCGGCGGTGTTCGGCGACACTCGCTGGTGCCGTGGCAGTTCGAACGGAGCCCGTGATCCCTGCGCCACCGTGTCGGCCGGCCGCGGCGCTGCCTCTCGCGCCGGCGTCGGTGGCGGCGCCGCGCCGAGGGACGCGCCACTTCGCGGTGATCGCGCCGCCGCTGCTGAGCCACACACGCACGCTCGAGGCGCTGGCCGCGGCGCTCGTCGATCGTGGTCACCGCGTGTCCTGGTTCGCCGTGCCCGACGTCGCGGCGATGCTGCGCGACCGACGCATCGCCTTCGTCGCCGCCGGCGCCGACCGATGGCCGAGCGGCTCGCTCGCGGCCTTCGCGGCGCTCGCGTCGCGCGCCACCGGGCCGGTCCAGTTGTGGCGGCTGATCCGCGCGCTCGCCGCGCACACCGAGGCGCTGTGCGCCGACGCGCGGCGCCTGCTGCCGGCGCACGGCGTCGACGCGATCGTCGCCGACGAAATGGAAGCCGCCGGCGGATTGCTCGCCGCCGGCCTCGGGTTGCCGTTCGTGTCGGTGGCGTGCGCGCTGCCGGTGAATCGGGAAGCGGCGATCCCGCTGCCGGTGATGCCGTGGGGCTATGCCGTCGACGCGGCGGCGCTCGAGCGCAACCGCGTCAGCGCGCGCGTTCACGACGCGCTGATGCACCCGCTCGCGGCGGCGATCGCGCGCCAGGCGGCGGCGCTCGGCCTGGCGCGGCGCGCGACGCTCGAAGACTGCCTGTCGCCGTGGCTGCAGATCAGCCAGACCCCGGCGGCGTTCGACTTCCCGCGCAGCGCCGCGCCGGCGGTCTTCCACGCGGTCGGCCCGTTGCGCCCGCCGCCTGCCGACGAGCCGCCGCTCGGCCTGCCGCTGCGGTCGGACCGGCCGTTCGTGTTCGCGTCGCTCGGCACCACGCAGGGATGGCGCTGGCGTCTGCTGCGGCGCATCGCCGGGGCCTGCCGCGAGATCGACGCGCAGCTGCTCGTCGCCCACTGCGGCGGCCTGTCGGCGGTGCAGGCCGACGCGCTGCACGCCGAAGGCGCGACGTGGGTCACCGACTTCGCGCCGCAGCGCGCGGCGATCGCTCGCGCCGACGTCGTCGTGTCGCACGCCGGGTTGAACACCGTGCTCGACACGCTCGACGCCGGCAAGCCGTCGCTGGCGCTGCCGATCACCTTCGACCAGCCCGGCGTCGCGGCGCGGCTGGTCCATGCGGGCGCGGGGCTGCGGCTGTCGCCGGCGTGGGCCGGCGAGCGGTCGATCGCAGGCGCGCTCGCGCGACTGCTGCGCGAGCCGGCGTTCGCGCAGCGGGCAGCGGCGGTCGGCCGGGTGCGAGTTGCCGCGCGGCGTGCCGTCCGCG
>CBDUBX010000140.1:0-6351 GCA_965365495.1 uncultured Burkholderiales bacterium | reverse complement strand
GCAGCACCGCGTCGAAGTGGATGTCGTCGACCTTGGCGACGGCGACGATGTCGCCGGGCACCGCGCTCGGCACCTCGACGTGCTCCTTGCCCTGCAGCATGAACAGGTGGCCGACGCGGAACGGCTTGCGGCCGTCGCCGATGTAGAGCTGGCTGTCTTTCGTCACCGTGCCCTGGTGGACGCGGAACACGCCGAGCCGGCCGACGAACGGGTCGACGGTGACCTTGAAGACGTGCGCCAGCACATGCTTGGACGCGTCGGGCACGGCGTGCATCGGCGTTGCCGACGCGCCTTCGCCCTTCAGGAAGTCGGGCGGGTTGGCCTCGGTCGGGTTCGGCAGCAGCTTGACGATCACGTCGAGCAGCTCGGCCACGCCGGCGCCGGTCTTGCCGGAGACGAAGCACACCGGGATCAGGTGGCCCTCGCGCAGCGCCTGCTCGAGCGGCGCGTGCAGCTCGGACGCGTCGACGTCGCCGTCGTTCAGGTAGCGGTCGACGAGGTCGGCGTCGACTTCGACGACCTGCTCGACGAGCGCGCGGTGCGCGTCCTCGACGCTGCCGAGGTCGCTGGTGCCGTCGCGGCCGAAGAAGCAGTCGACGACCGATGCGCCGCCGCCGGCCGGCAGGTTCACCGGCAGGCACTCCTTGCCGAACGCGGCGCGGATCTGCTCGAGCAGCGCGGCGAGGTCGACGTCGGCGGTGTCGATCTTGTTGACGACGACCAGCCGGTCCATCTGGCGCGACGCGGCGTAATCCATCATCCGCAGCGCCATCGGCTCGATGCCGACCGCGGCATTGACGACGACCGCAGCGGTCTCCACCGCTTCGAGCGCCGGCAGGCTCTGGCCGAGGAAGTCGGCGCTTCCGGGAGTGTCGATCAGGTGCACGCGCGCGCCGTCGTGGCGCAGGTGCATCACTGCCGCGGCCAGCGAGTGCTGCATCTTGCGTTCCATCGGGTCGAAGTCCGACACCGTCGATCCGCGCTCGAGCGACCCGGCCGCGCCGATCGCCCCGGCCTTCGCGAGCAGCGCTTCGGCCAGGCAGGTCTTGCCGGCCGCCGTCGGCCCGACGAGGGCCAGCGTGCGGATTGCGGCGATCGCCGCAGCAGTGTCGGGGGTCGGGGCCATGCGAGGGGTCTCCTACAGCGTCGACGTACGGGATGAGGGGCGTCGCCGTGCGGGGGCGCCGGCGCACGGCGTCGACGGTATGCGATGCGCGAGCGGCGCGGCACGGGGTTCGATCAATGTCGCCGGGGTTTTGCGGGTGGCGCTGCTGCGGGTTCCAATTGGAATCCAATTGGAGTATGCTTGCACGATGCCCCGAGCCGATCCTGCCGAAACCCGAATCAAGGCCGGCGAGACCGAGAAGATGACCGTCAACGTCGGCGTCGTCGACCTCGGCCACGTCGACCTGCTTGTGCGCGACGGCTTCTATTCGAACCGTTCGGACTTCGTCCGCACCGCGTTGCGCAACCAGCTCGCGCAGCACGCCGACGCGCTGCGCCAGCTCGTCGTGCGGCGCACGCTGACGGTCGGGCTGCAGCACTACGACCGCGCGGCGCTGCAACGCGTGGTCGCCGCCGGCGAGCAGATCGACGTGCGCGTGGTCGGGCTGGTGCGAATCGGCCGCGACGTCACGCCCGAACTGGCGCGGTCGGCGATCGCGTCGGTCACCGTGCTTGGCGCCTTCGATGCCAGCCCGGCGGTGCGCAAGGCGCTGGCCGACCGGATCCACTGACCCCCGACCGGCGGTCTCTACGACGTACCACCGCATTCAATGAAGAAGCTGTCCGACTTCCTGCCGCTGACCGTCGACGCCACCGCCATCCGCGCAACGATCGACCGGGCGCTGGCCGACGCCGGCCTCGACCCGCGATCCGGGGCGATCGGCGGCGCCATCGGCGACCTCGTGCGTAGCGCGACGCACCCCTGGTTGCACGGGTCGAATGCCACCGCGCCTACGGCCGCTCGCGGCAGCGACGACGACACGGTCGTCGACGTCGTCGCGCGCACCGTCGGCACCGCTGCCGACGCGCCGACGCCTGCCGCCGAACGGCGCGACGCCGACGTGGCCGACGCGCCGCCGGTCGGCCGTGCGCCCCCGCGCAGCGCCGGCATCGTCCGCGCCCGACGCCGCTACGACGTCCACGTGCCGGTGCGGCTGGCCGCGCCGCCGCCGGTGCTGGTGATGCTGCACGGCTGCACCCAGTCGGCCGCCGATTTCGCCGCCGGCACGCGGATGAACGACCTCGCCGACGCGCACGGCGTCGTCGTCGTCTACCCCGAGCAGTCGGCCGACGCCAACGCGTCGCGCTGCTGGAGCTGGTTCCAGCCCGGCGACCAGCGGCGCGACGCCGGCGAGCCGGAAATCGTCGCGGCGATCGTCGACGACGTCGTGGCGCGCCACGGCGGCGATGCGGCGCGGGTCTGGGTCGCCGGGTTGTCGGCCGGCGCGGCGATGGCGGTAATCCTCGGCCAGACGCACCCCGAGCGGTTCGCCGCGGTCGGCGCGCATTCGGGGCTGCCGTACCGCAGCGCCCACGACGTCGCGTCGGCGCTGGCGGCAATGAAAGGGCGCGCGCCCGGCGGCGGCGCGCCGCACGTCGCGACGCGACCGGTGCCGACGATCGTCTTCCACGGCGACCGCGACCGCACCGTGCATGCGGCCAACGCCACCGAGATCGTGCGCCAGGCGAGCGCGGCGCGAGCCGCCGCGACCGACGGCGCCGCGACGCGCACGCGCACCGAGCACGGCACGGCGGGCGGGCGGAGCTACACGCGACTCGTCCACGAAAGCGCCGACGGCACCGCGGCGATCGAGGCGTGGACCGTGCACGGCGGCGGCCACGCTTGGTTCGGCGGCAGCGACCGCGGCACCTACACCGATGCCCGCGGCCCCGACGCGTCGGCCGAGATGCTGCGCTTCTTCCTCGCGCTGCCGCGCACCGGCAGCGGCTGACGCGACGTCAGCGAAACGCCACTTCGGCGAAGCTGCGCAGCTTGCGGCTGTGCAGCCGGCCCGGCAGTTCCTCGCGCAGCAGCTCGACGGCGCGCATGCCGATGCGCAGGTGCTGGTCGACGCGATCGCGGTAGAAGGTGTTGGCCATCCCCGGCAGCTTGATCTCGCCCTGCAGCGGCTTGTCGGACACGCACAGCAGCGTGCCGTACGGCACGCGGAAGCGAAAGCCGTTGGCGGCGATCGTCGCGCTTTCCATGTCGAGCGCCACCGCGCGGCTCTGGCTGAAGCGGCGCTCGGGGTTGGTCGGCGCTCGGTTGGGCAGCAGCTCCCAGTTGCGGTTGTCGGTGCTGGCGACAGTGCCGGTGCGCAGCACGCGCTTGAGCTCCCAGCCGTCGAGCCGCGTGACCTCGGCGACCGCGCGTTCGAGCGCCTGCTGCACCTCGGCCAGCGCCGGCAGCGGCACCCACGGCGGCAGGTCTTCGTCGAGCACGTGGTCCTCGCGCACGTAGGCGTGGGCGAGAACGTAGTCGCCGAGCTGCTGGCTGTTGCGCAACCCGGCGCAGTGGCCAAGCATCAGCCACACGTGCGGCCGCAGCACCGCCAGGTGGTCGGTGATCGTCTTGGCGTTGGCCGGGCCGACGCCGATGTTGACCATCGTGATGCCGCTGCCGTCGCCGCGCACGAGGTGGTAGGCCGGCATCTGCGGCAGCCGCGGCGGCGCGCGGCCGGTCTCGGCGGCCGGTGCGTCGCCGCCGGGGCTGCCGACGCGCCGCAGGCAGACGTCGCCGGGCTCGACGAAGGCGTCGTACGGCGATGCCGCGTCGACCATCAGCGAGCGGCCCAGGTGCACGAATTCGTCGACGTAGAACGCGTAGTTCGTGAACAGCACGAAGTTCTGGAAGTGCTCGGGGCTGGTGCCGGTGTAGTGGCGCAGCCGGTGCAGCGAATAGTCGACGCGCGGCGCGGTGAACAGCGCCAGCGGCAGCGGCTCGCCCGGCCGCGCGTCGTGCGTGCCGTTGGCGATGCCGTCGTCCATCGCCGCCAGGTCGGGCAGGTCGAAAACATCGCGCAATTGCAGCCGGCGCTCGCGGGTCAGCGTGCCTTCGAGGTGGTCGTCGCCGGCGAGCGCGAAGTGCACCGGGATCGGCTGCGTGCTGGTGCCGACCTCGATCGGCACGCGGTGGTTGTCGAGCAGCAGGCGAAATTGTTCGCAGTAGTAAGCGTCGAACAGGTCCGGGCGGGTCAGCGTCGTCTCGAACGTGCCGGGCCCGGCGACGAAGCCGTAGCTCAGCCGCGAGTCGGCGCGGGCGACGGTGTGGGTGCGCACGCGGACGAATGGGTAGCAGGCGCGTACGTGCGGCCCGTCGTGACGGCCGGCGACGAAGCCGCGCAGTCGGTCGCGCAGGTGCTCGACGTTGCTGCGGTAGATCGCCGTCACCCGCTCGAGGGCGGCCTGCGCGTCGTCGAAGCTCGTCGGGGCGACGAAGAGCGGCGAGGGCGTCATCGGGGTCCGTTAGGGAGACGTGCGAGGGGCGCACGACGCGCCGTCGCGGCGCCGACGGTCGGGCTCGTGATTATCCGGGCCCCGCAGATCGGGGACGTACAAATCCCGGGCCAACGCGTAACTTCGCGGCCGTCCGCCGGCAGCCGCCGCGGCGTATCCCACAGCACCGGAGCTTTCCATGCGCTTTGCCGTCTCGCTACGCCGCACCGCGATTGCCACGGCGGTCGCCGCCGTCTGCGCCCCGTCGCTGGCGGTGGACCACGTGTGGTCGAACGGCACTTTCGTGAGCAACGTGACCGCGCCGAACCCGCTGCCGGCGTCCGACCGGCTGCTGATCGTCGCCGGCGGCTTCAAGTACCTCGACGGCCCGAGCTTCGTGCTCACGACCAACGGCGACGTGGTCTGGAGCACGACCAACCACCTTTACATGCAGAACGGCGCCGCGGTCGTCAACAACGGGCTGTGGGATTCGACCGCGTCGCACTCGCTGGTCGCCAACAGCGGCTCCGGAATGAGCTTCACGAACAACGGCACGTTCCGCAGCAGCGGCGCGGCGGTCAATGTGACCGTGGACGACGGCATCGGCTTCGTCAACCACGGCACGATCGACGCGCAGGTCGGCTCGATCGTCTTCTCCGGCGGCGCGACGTTCAACACCGGCAGCCAGTTCACCGGCGCCGGTTCGGTCGTCGTCAACGGCAGCAATACGTTCAACGGCGCTCTCACGTCGGCCAACCTCTTGCTGCAGAACGGCGCCCACACCGGCGGCGGCGCTGCGGTGTCGGGCACCGTCGGGCTGACCGGCGGGTCGCTGGCCGGCAGCTGGACGTTCGGGCCGTCGACGGCGCTGAATGTCGGCGCCGGTTCGTTCAAGTACATCGACGGCACGGTGGTCAACGACGGCACCGTGAACTGGAACACCACGAACTTCTGGTATCTGCAGAACGGCGGCAGCTTCACCAACAACGGGCTGTTCTCGGCCGCGCAAAGCGCGTCGATGATTTACAACGGCGGCGACGCCACGTCGTTCGTCAACGGCGCCGGCGGCACGATAGCGGTGACGGCCGGGCGGACGTTGACGTTCGGCGCCGGCGTCGGCTTCGCCAACCAGGGCGGCACGCTCGACGCCGCGACCGGCGCCACGATCGCGATCGACGGCGGTGCGCAGCTCGACGGCGGCGACTACACCGGCGCCGGCCGCATCACGCTGCGCGGCGGCAACGGCTTCTCGGGCACGCTGAACAGCGCCAACCTCGTCTTCGTCGACAACGCGTTCGACGGCAACGGCGGCGGCGCGACGATCGTCGGCAGTGCGGGCTGGACCGGCGGTTCGTTCGGGGGCAGCTGGGTCGTCGCTGCCGGCTCCACGCTCACCGCGCAGGCCGGCGCGTTCAAGTACGTCGATGCCGCCAGCTTCGTCAACGACGGCACGCTGGCGTGGACGACGACCAACAGCCTGTACCTGCAGAACGGCGCGTTCGTCGAAAACAACGGCACGTTCGTCACCAACGCCAGCACGTCGATCGTCGACAACGGCGGCGCGCAGCCGACGCTGAACAACAGCGTCAGCGGCGTGATCCGCGCCACCGCGGGCGCCACGCTGACGATCGGCGACATGCTGGTCAACGACGGCGGCGAACTCGACGCCGAGGCCGGCTCGACGATCGTCTATTCCGGCGGCGCGTCGTTCGGCAACGGCACGCGGTTCACCGGCGCAGGCGTGAACCGGGTGACCGGCGATGCCACGTTCTCGAACAGCATCTCCGCATCCAACCTCGTGCTGCAAGGCGGCGACTACAGCGGCGATTTCGCCGAGTTCGACGGTACGGCGACGTTCTCCGGCGGCGCTTTCACCGGCGACTGGACGCTGACGGCGGGTACGACAATCAC
>CBDUBX010000139.1:0-6360 GCA_965365495.1 uncultured Burkholderiales bacterium | reverse complement strand
GGACGTCGAACGCCGTCTCGCGGCCGTCGGGCTCGACGACGACCTGGCGCGGCAGGTCGATCGTCAGCGCATAGCCAGGCTGCTCGGCGACGGCGTCGAATAGCCGGTCGACGTCGGCGGCCGGCAGCACCACCGGCAGCAGGCCGTTCTTGTAGCAGTTGTCGAAGAAGATGTCGGCGTAGCTCGGCGCGACGATCGCGCGGAAGCCGTATTGCGCGAGCGCCCACGGCGCGTGCTCGCGGCTCGAGCCGCAGCCGAAGTTCTCGCGCGCGAGCAGGATCGACGCGCCGGCATAGCGCGGCTGGTTCAGCACGAAGTCGGGGTTCGGCCGGCGCGACCGCGGGTCCTGCCCCGGCTCGCCGGGGTCGAGGTAGCGCCACGCGTCGAAGAGGTTCGGACCGAAGCCGCTCTTGGCGATCGACTTCAGGAACTGCTTCGGGATGATCGCGTCGGTGTCGACGTTGGCACGGTCCATCGGGGCGACGAGGCCCCGATGGACGTCGAACGCTTGCATCGAGGAGCGGCTACTTCTTGTCGGCCTTGTCCTCGATCTTGTTGCCGACCTTGGACACGTCCTGGCCGAAGCCTTCCATCGTGTTGCAGGCGGCGAGCAGCCAGGCGGCGGCGACGAGGGCGACGAGGGTCTTCATTGCGGTTCTCCTTCTTGGGTTACGCCATGCGGCGGACGTCGACGAAATGCCCGTTCAGCGCGGCGGCGGCGGCCATCGCCGGGCTGACCAGGTGGGTCCGACCGCCGGCGCCCTGGCGGCCTTCGAAATTGCGATTGCTCGTGCTCGCGCAGCGCTCGCCGGGCTCGAGCCGGTCGGCGTTCATCGCCAGACACATGCTGCAGCCGGGCTCGCGCCATTCGAAGCCGGCGGCGGTGAACACCGCGTCGAGCCCTTCGGCCTCGGCCTGCGCCTTCACGCGCCCCGAACCCGGTACGACGAGTGCGGCGCGAACGCTGCCCGCGACGCGGCCGCCGACGCGCTGCACGACCGCCGCGGCGTCGCGCAGGTCCTCGATGCGGCTGTTGGTGCACGAGCCGATGAAGACCTTGTCGACGTGGATGTCGGTGATCGGCTGGCCGGGCGCGAGCGCCATATACGCGAGCGCGCGTTCGATCGCGTCGCGCCTGACCGCGTCGGGCTCGCGCTCGGGGTCGGGCACGCTGGCGTCGACCGGCAGCACCATCTCCGGGCTCGTGCCCCAAGTGACTTGCGGTCGGATGTCGCGGGCGTCGAGTTCGACGACGCGGTCGAAGTGCGCGCCGGCGTCGGAATGCAGCGTGTGCCAGTAAGCGACGGCGCGGTCCCACGCCTGGCCGGTCGGCGCGAACGGCCGACCGCGGACGTAGTCGATCGTCCGCTCGTCTACGGCGACGAGCCCGGCGCGCGCGCCGGCTTCGATCGCCATGTTGCACACCGTCATCCGGCCTTCGATCGACAGCGAGCGGATCGCGTCGCCGCCGAACTCGATCGTGTGGCCGGTGCCGCCGGCGGTGCCGATGCGGCCGATGATCGCGAGCACGACGTCCTTCGCGGTGATGCCGGGCGGCAGCTCGCCGTCGACGCGAACGAGCAGGTTCTTCGCCTTCTTGGCGAGCAGCGTCTGCGTCGCGAGCACGTGCTCGACCTCGCTGGTGCCGATCCCGTGCGCCAGTGCGCCCAACGCGCCGTGGGTGCTGGTGTGGCTGTCGCCGCAGACGACGGTCATCCCCGGCAGCACCGCGCCGTTCTCGGGGCCGACGACGTGGACGATGCCCTGGCGCGGATCGAGGAACGGGAAGTACGCCGCCGCGCCCGACGCGCCGATGTTGGCGTCGAGCGTCGTGATCTGCAGCTTGCTGATCGGGTCGGCGATGCCGTCGTAGCCGGCGTCCCAGCCGGTCGTCGGCGTGTTGTGGTCGGCGGTGGCGACGATCGACCCGGCACGCCACGGCTTGCGGCCGGCGAGGCGCAAGCCCTCGAACGCCTGCGGGCTCGTCACCTCGTGGACGAGGTGGCGGTCGATGTACAGCAGCGTCGTGCCGTCGTCCTCGACGCGAACGACGTGCTCGTCCCAGAGCTTGTCGTACAGGGTGCGCGGGCGATCGGACATGCGGCGTGACGGACGGCTGAAAGCGGACGCAGGCGGAGAGCGGCGATTTTGGCACCCGGGGCAGGGCGCGTGCCGGGCGGCGCGGCGGTCGGCCGGCAGCGCGTCGAAACCGCCGCGTCGCCTAGCATCGCGCCGATGCCGCCCGAGCCGAACGCGAATGCCGACGCCGCCGCGGCGCGTCGCGATCGCGGGCCGGCGCCGCCCGCGGACGACGCGCCGCACGGCGACGCCGCCGCCGACCCACGGCTGCGGCCGCGCTGGCAGCGCGTCGCCTGGGGAGCGGCCGGCGGGCTGGCGCTCGCCGTCGGCCTGATCGGCATCTTCCTGCCGCTGCTGCCGACGACGCCGTTCGTCATCGTCGCGGCGTTCTGCCTGTCGCGCAGCAGCGCCCGCGCCGAAGCGTGGCTGCTCGACCACCCGCGGCTCGGCCCGGTCGTGCGCGACTGGCGCGAACACCGTGCGATCCCGCTGCGCGCCAAGCAGATCGCGTGGGCTTCGATGGCGGCGACGTCGGTCTGGGCGTGGTGGGTGATGCCGCTGCCGTGGCGTTGGCTGCCGGGCGCCGTCTGCGCCGCGGTCGCGTGGTGGATGGTCACGCTGCCGACGCGGCCGCCGCGGGCCGCGCCGAGGCGCGGCTGACGCGGCCTTCGCTACAACCGCACCAGCGAGCCGGCGCGCACGCCGAGCAGCCGCAGCCGCCGCGTCAGGTCGACGCGTTTCAGGCACGACCCGGCGGCGCGGCGGATCGCCGCCGCTTCCGCCACCGCATCGTCGAGCGTGATGTCGCGGGTCACCGTCTTGAAGTCGTCGTAGCGCAGCTTGATGCCGATCGTCCGCCCGGCGTAGCCCTTGCGCTGCAGGTCGGCGGCGACGCGGTCGACGAGCTCGCCGAACACCCGCGACAGCTCGGCGCGGTCGCGCACCGCGTGCAGGTCGCGGTCGAACGTCGTCTCACGGCTCATCGACACCGGCTCGCTGCGCACCGCGAGCGGCCGGTCGTCGCGGCCGTGCGCGCTGTCGTGCAGCCAGCGCCCGGTCGAGCGGCCGAAGTGCGCGACGAGCAGCGGCAGCTCCTGAGCCGCGAGGTCGCCGATCGTGCGGATGCCGAGCGCGGCGAGTCGCGCACCGGCCTTCGGCCCGATGCCGTTGATCTTGCGCACCGCCAGCGGCCAGACGAGCCGCGGCACGTCTGCCGCGGTCAGCACCGTCAGCCCGTCCGGCTTGTCGAGCTCGCTGGCGATCTTCGAAAGCAGCTTGTTCGGCGTCACGCCGATCGAGCAGGTGAGCCCGGTCGCGCGCAGCACGTTGGTGCGGATCTCCTGCGCCAGCGCGCGCACGCCGCCGGCGGCGTCGTGGCCGACCGCGTCCTGCGCGCCGGCGACGTCGGTGAGGTCGATGTAGATCTCGTCGATGCCCCGGTCCTCGATCAGCGGCGCGACCTCGGCGACCGCCACCTTGAAGCGGCGCGAGAACGCGCGGTAACGGTCGAAGTCGGTCGGCAGCAGCACCGCCTGCGGCGCCAGCGCGGCGGCCTTCATCAACCCCATGCCGGAGTGGATGCCGTGGTCGCGCGCCGGGTAGGTGGCGGTGGTGACGACGCCGCGGCCGGCGTAACCGGCCAATGTGGAATAGCGCCGCGTGCCGTCGGCAGCATCGACCGGCTGGTGGCGCCGGCCGCCGCCGATGACCACCGGCAGGCCGCGCAGCTCGGGGTAACGCAGCAGCTCGACCGACGCGTAGAACGCGTCCATGTCGAGGTGGGCGATCCAGCGGCGGGGGGACATGGTTCGACGGAAGCTGTCGATTTTTACAGCTTCAGCGAACGATGCCGACCGGACCCCGCGTCCGATCCGCCGCCGCCGCTGGCGGCGCGGCCGTCAGTTCGGGCCGGACGACGGCGGGCTGGCGACGTGCTGATCGACGAGGATCGTATGGCCGTCGGGGTCGGTGAGCATGAAGCTGGCGGGGCCGGACGAGGTTTCGATCGTCGTGTCGAGTGCCGCGCCGGCCTGTTGCAACCGGCGATGCAAGTCGCGCACGTCGTCGAAGTCGGCCAGCGGCTCGGCCTGCTGCGACCAACCGGGGTTGAAGGTCAGCAGATGGCCTTCGAACATCCCGTGGAACAGTCCGACCGTCGCGTCGCCGTTGCGCAGGACGAGCCAGTTCTCGTCGGCGTCGCCGGCGAAGACGACGAAGCCGAGGCGTTCGTAGAAGGCGCGCGATGCCGCGAGGTCGCGCACCGCCAGGCTGATCGAGAACGCGCCGAGCCGCATCGCGGCGGAACCGCTCGGTGTTGCGGTGGCCGGCGACATTTCGGCGTCGCTGCCGAGCCGCCGCCGGTGGCGGTCGATCTGCAACCGCACCTGGCGCGGCGCGGTGCCGCCTTCGACGTCGCGCGCGGCCATCGAGCCGGCGAGCGACAGCACCGCGTAGGCATCGTCGGCGATCGCCGGGTGGCACTGTTGCAGTTCGGCCAGCGGCAGCTCGGCGAGGTCGACGCCGCGGTCGATCGCGCGCTTGACCGCGCCGGCGACCGCTTCGTGCGCGTCGCGGAACGCCACGCCCTTCTTCACGAGGTAGTCGGCGAGGTCGGTCGCGGTGGCGTAACCGCGCCGCGCCGCGGCCGCCATCGCGTCGGGCTTGACGACGACGCCGCCGACCATCTCGGCAAGGATTCGCAGCGTGTCGGCGAGCGTGTCGACGGTGTCGAACAGCGGCTCCTTGTCTTCCTGGTTGTCCTTGTTGTAGGCCAGCGGCTGGCCCTTCATCAGCGTCAGCAGCGCCATCAGGTGGCCGACGACTCGGCCGGTTTTGCCGCGGGCCAGTTCGGCGACGTCGGGGTTGCGCTTCTGCGGCATGATCGACGAGCCGGTGCAATAGCGGTCGGCGAGGTCGATGTAGCCGAAGTTCTGGCTCATCCACAGCACGATCTCTTCGGCAAGCCGCGACACGTGCACCATGCAGATCGACGCGAACGCCGCGAATTCGAGCGCGAAGTCGCGGTCGCTGACCGCGTCGATGCTGTTGGCGGCAACAGCGTCGAAGCCGAGCGCCGCGGCGACCGCGGCGCGATCGAGCGGGTAGCTCGTTCCGGCCAACGCCGCGGCGCCGAGCGGCAGGCGGTTCGTCCGCCGCCGCGCGTCGGCGAGCCGTTCGGCGTCGCGCGCGAACATCTCGACATAGGCCAGCAGGTGGTGCGCAAAGCTCACCGGCTGCGCGACCTGCAGGTGCGTCGTCCCCGGCATCACGGTATCGACGTGGCGCTCGGCCAGCGCGACGAGCGCGCGCTGCAGCTCGACCAGCAGCGCCGCGATGCGGTCGATCTCGCCGCGCAGCCACAGCCGGACGTCGGTCGCGACCTGGTCGTTGCGGCTGCGGCCGGTGTGCAGCCGCTTGCCCGCATCGCCGACGAGCGCGGTCAGCCGCGCCTCGATGTTCAGGTGCACGTCCTCGAGCTCGAGCTTCCAGTCGAACGTGCCGCCTTCGATCTCGTCGGCGATCTGCGCCAGCCCGCGGCGGATGTCGGCGAGGTCGGCGTCGCCGATCACATGTTGGGCTGCGAGCATCGTCGCGTGCGCCAAGCTCGCGTCGATGTCGGCACGCCACAGGCGGCGGTCGAACGCGACGCTCGCGGTGTAGCGCTGCACCAGCGCGCTCATCGGCTCGGAAAACAGCGCCGACCAGGCGTGCTGCTTGTTGGCCAGGGGGTCGGTGGACATCGGCGGGCACCGCGCAGCGGCAGCGGCGCGAACAAAGCGGCTTCGTATTATCCGAGCCACGATGCGCCGCGCCGTGGACCCCGGGGACGACGCCGACCCGCGTGCGGCGAGCGTGTGGCCTGATTCGGGACGCGGCAGCGACCCGACGCCGATCGTGTCGGCCTGGTCCTCGCGCGATCCGAGGTTCGAACCCGGCGTTGGGCCGCGCGACGCCGCCACCTTCGACGTCTGCCATCCGGCGGTGGCGCTGCGCGCCGTCGCCGGCGTGCAGGTCGCGGCGGCGGTCGTCGCGATGGCCGACGCGGCGTCGGTGGCCGATGCGCTCGCGCGGCTGGCGCCGCTCGCGTTCGGCGCGCTGGCGTCGACGCTGGCCTGGCTCGTCGCGCTGTGCGCGTTGCAGCGTCCGCTGCGCCGCGGGCCGGCGCCGGCGCGCGCCGCGGCGGCGCCGCTGCTCGGCGCTGCGTCGGCGGTCGTCGTCGGCTGGGCGCCGCTCGCCGCGATCGGGTTGGTCGACGCGACCGCGCTGCGCGGCACCGCGGCC
>CBDUBX010000138.1:0-6581 GCA_965365495.1 uncultured Burkholderiales bacterium | reverse complement strand
GGTAGCCGCTGGCCGCCTCGTGCGCCGCCGGCGCGCCCGACAGCACGACCAGCGGCACCCGCTCGGCATAAGCGCCGGCGACCGCGTTGACGACGTTGAAGGCACCCGCGCCGTAGGTGACCGCGACGACGCCGAGCCCGCCGCGCGCGCGCGCCGCGGCGTCGGCGGCGAACGCCACGCCCGGCTCGTGCGACAGCGTGCACAGCGGCAGCACCGCAGTGCGCTCGATCTCCCGGAACAGCGGCAGCGCGAAGTCGCCGGGGATACCGAAGACCTCGCGCGCGCCGCGAGCGGCGAGGGCGTCGAGCAGGCGACGCGTCAGCGTCGGCGCGGGATCGGTCAACGAACGACCAGCAGCGGCAGCCGGCTGCCGGCGAGGACAGCCTTGGTCTGCGAGCCGAACAGGAACTCGCCGAACGCGCCGCGGCCATGGGTGACCATCACGATCATGTCGCAGCCGCGCGATTCGGCGGCTTCGATGATCGCGCGGTCGATGCGCGGCACCTGGTCGTGGTAGCCGTCAAATTCGACGCCCGCCGCCTGCGCCGCCTGCTCGAACCGCGCGAGGATCTGCTTGGCGTGCGCCGCGGTCATCGCGTCGTGCTCGCGCACCTCTTCCTGGAACACCGCGTGCGGACGCGGCCCGGGCAGCACCGGCAGCAGCGGCTCGGCGACGAAGCCGGTGATCGACGCGCCGAGCTGGCGCGCCAGGTCGATGCTGGCCTCGATCGCGCGGTCCGTCAGTTCGTTGCCGTCCACCGGCACGAGGATCCGCTTGTACATGCGCCCACTCCCCCGAGCTGCGTCGCTCACGCGAAGCACGAATCTAGGCGGCGCACAAGGGCTCGGTTTTGCGTTACGCCAAGTTTGCGGGGCTTTCCGCGGCACGATGCGGGCATTCGCCGCACCGAGACCGGCGACGTCCGGCGCCCGGCTTCGCCGCGCTAGAACGCGTGGCGCATGCCGACGGCGATACCGCTTTGCGACCCGCCGGACACCGGCTGCCCGCCTGCCGCGCCGCCGCTGACCGACAGCGCCAGCGCGCCGCGGTTGACGATCCGGCCGGCGGTCGCGTAGGCGGTGCTGCGCCGCGACAGCGCGTAGCTCGCGCGCGCGGCGACCAGCGTCGCGCGGTCGGCGCTGCCGTCGTAGCGCAGCTGCAGCAACTCGCCGTCGAAGGTCCACGCCGGCGTCGGCGCGACGACGATGCCGGCGTACCACAGGTCGCTTTGCGACGTCGCGGCCGACGCGTCGTTGTCGCGGCGGACCGCGCCGAGCGCCACCTTCACGGTGCGGCCGAACTTGACGTGGCCGTTGGCCGACACGCGTCGGTCTTCGAGCGCGCCCGACGCCAACCCGGCGAACGCACCGGCGCCGCCGTGGATCGTGTCGACCGCCAGCGCCACGCCCCAGCGGTCGGCGTCGTACTTCGCCATCGCCGACCATTCGCGGCAAGCGCGCCGGTCGCCGGCCGATTCGCCGGCGCAGTTCGTCGCTGCCGGGTTGCCGCCGGCCGCGGTGTCGCGGCCGACGCTGAACGTCGCGCCGAGCGTCAGGCCGTCGAACGTCCCGCGCCAGGCAACGGCGTTGTCGGCGCGGGCGTTCGGGATGTACGCGTCGAGCGAACCGGTGCCGTACAGCCCCGGACCCATCACGTCGGCGTCGAGCAGGCTCCAGAACAGCATCGTGTACTGGCGGCCGAACGACAGCGTGCCCCAGCGCCCCGACAGCCCGACCCACGCCTGGCGGCCGAACGCGCGGCCGCCCTGGTTCAGCCCGCCGGTGTCGAGCCCGAAGCCTTGCTCGAGCGTGAACACCGCGCGCAGCCCGCCGCCGAGGTCTTCGCTGCCGCGAAACCCGAGGCGCGACGGCAGCGTGCCGGTCAGCCCCGGCATCCGCGTCAGCCCGTCGCCGCCGGCGCCGACGTTCGTCAGGTGCTCGACCGCGGCGTCGACAATGCCGTAGACGGTCACGTTCTGCGCCGCCGCGCCGCACGACGCGGCCCACGCCGCCGCGGCGAGCCATGCCGCGCGCCACCCCTTCGCCATGACTGCTCCTCGCTGCAACACCGCCCAGCGAAGACCGCCTGCCGGGGCGGCGCGACTATACGGTGGCGCGCAGCGCGTGGTCGTCGATCGCCGCGGCCGGCGCCACCGGCTTCTTCTGCCGCCGCAGCAGCGCATACGCCGCCGGCACCACCAGCAGCGACAGCAGCGGTGCGGTGACCATGCCGCCGAGCATCGGCGCGGCGATGCGGCTCATCACCTCGGAGCCGGTGCCGCTGCTCCAGACGATCGGCACCAGCCCGGCGAGGATCACCGCCACCGTCATCGCCTTGGGCCGCACGCGCAGCACCGCGCCTTCGCGGATCGCGTCGTCGACGACCGCCGGCGTCGGCGCCAAGCCGCGCGCCAGCCGGTCGGCCAGCGCGTGCTTCAGGTACAGCAGCATCACGACGCCGAACTCGGCGGCGACGCCGGCCAGCGCGATGAAGCCGACGCCGGTGGCGATCGACAGGTGGTAGTCCATCGCCCACAGGAACCACACGCCGCCGGTCAGCGCGAACGGCAGCGTGGCCATGATCAGCAGCGCCTCGTCGAAGCGCCGGAACGTCAGGTACAGCAGCACGAAGACGATCAGCAGCGTCGCCGGCACGACGACGCGCAGCCGCTCGTTGGCGCGCTGCATGTACTCAAACTGCCCCGAGTAGGCGACGCTGATGCCCGGCTCGAGCGCGACCTGCTCGGCCACCGCCCGGCGCAGGTCGTCGGCCACCGACGCCAGGTCGCGGCCGCGCACGTCGACGTAGACCCAGCTCGCGAGCCGCGCGTTCTCGCTCTTCAGCATCGGCGGGCCGTCGGTCAGCGTCACTGAGGCGACGGTGCCGAGCGTGATCAGCTGGCCGTCAACGGTGACGAACGGCAGCTGGCGCAGCTTCTCGGGCGTGTCGCGCAACTCGCGCGGGTAGCGCACGTTGATCGGGAATCGCGCCAGTCCTTCCACCGTTTCGCCGGCCATCGCGCCGCCAATCGCGCCGGCGACGATCGCCTGCACGTCGGCGACGTTGAGGCCGTAGCGCGCCGCCGCGGCGCGGTCGATGTCGACGTCGACGTAGCGCCCGCCGGTCAGCCGCTCGGCGAGCGATGATCCGACCCCCGGCACGTTGCGCGCGACGCGTTCGACATCGCCGGCGATGCGGTCGATCGCCGCGAGGTCGGTGCCCGACACCTTGACGCCGATCGGGCTCTTGACGCCGGTGGCCAGCATGTCGATGCGGTTCCTGATCGGCGGGATCCAGATGTTGGCCAGCCCCGGCACCTTCACCGCGGCGTCGAGTTCTTCGACCAGCTGCTCCGGCGTCATGCCGGGCCGCCACTGGTCGCGGGGTTTGAGCTGGATCGTCGTCTCGAACATCTCGAGCGGCGCCGGGTCGGTGGCGGTCTCGGCGCGGCCGGCCTTGCCGAACACGCGCGCGACCTCGGGCACCGTGCGGATCATCCGGTTGGTCTGCTGCAGCAGTTCCGACGCCTTGGCCGCCGACAGCCCCGGCAGCGCGGTCGGCATGTACAGCAGGTCGCCTTCGTCGAGCTGCGGCAGGAATTCGCCGCCGAGCCGCGCCGCCGGCCAGACCGTCGTCGCCAGCGCGACGACGGCCAGCGCAAGCACCGTCTTCGGACGGCGCAGCACCGCGTCGAGCACCGGGCGGTACGCGGCGACGAGCACGCGGCTGATCGGGTTCTTCGCTTCGTCGGGAATGCGGCCACGGATCCAGTAGCCCATCAGCACCGGGATCAACGTCACCGCGAGCGCCGCCGACGCCGCCATCGCGTAGGTCTTAGTGTAGGCGAGCGGGCCGAACAGCCGACCTTCCTGCGCCTGCAGCGTGAACACCGGGACGAAGCTCAGCGTGATGATCAACAGGCTGAAGAACAGCGCCGGGCCGACCTCGACCGCGGCATCGGTCACGACCTTCCAGTGCTCGTCGCCGTGCAGCCGGCGCCCCGGGTTGGCGTGCTGCCACGCTTCGATCTTCTTGTGCGCGTTCTCGATCATCACGATCGCCGCGTCGACCATCGCGCCGATCGCGATCGCGATGCCGCCGAGCGACATGATGTTGGCGTTGATCCCTTGCCAGCGCATCACGACGAAGGCCGCGAGGATGCCGAGCGGCAACGAGATGATCGCCACCAGCGACGACCGCAGGTGCCACAGGAACACCGCGCAGACGACCGCGACGACGACGAACTCCTCGACCAGCTTTTCGGCGAGGTTGCGCACCGCGCGCTCGATCAGGTCGCTGCGGTCGTAGGTCGTGACGACTTCGACGCCGCTCGGCAGGCTGGCCTGCAGCTCGGCGAGGCGCGTCTTCACCGCGTCGATCGTCACCTGCGCGTTCATCCCCGAGCGCAGCACGACGACGCCGCCGGTGACCTCGCCTTCGCCGTCGAGCTCGGCGATGCCGCGGCGCATCTCGGGTCCGACCTGCACCGTCGCGACGTCGGCCAGGCGCACCGGGACGCCGCCGGCGGTCTTCAACGGTACCGCGCGGAAGTCGGCGAGCGACCGCAGATAGCCGCCGGCGCGCACCATGTATTCGGTCTCTGCGAGCTCGAGCACCGAACCGCCGGTTTCCTGATTGGCGTCCATCAGCGCCATCCGCACCCGTTCGAACGGGATGCCGTAGGCAGCGAGCTTGTGCGGGTCGACGACGACCTGGTACTGCTTGACCATGCCGCCGACGGTCGCCACCTCGGCCACGCCGGGCAGGCTCTTCAGCTCGTACTTCAGGAACCAGTCCTGCAGCGCGCGCAGTGCGGCCAGGTCGTGGCGGCCGCTGCGGTCAACCAGCGCGTACTGGTAGATCCAGCCGACGCCGGTCGCGTCGGGGCCGAGCGACGGCGTCGCCGACGCGGGCAGCCGCCCCTGCACCTGGTTCAGGTACTCGAGCACGCGCGACCGCGCCCAGTACAGGTCGACGCCGTCGTCGAACAGCACGTAGACGAAGCTGTCGCCGAAGAACGAATAGCCGCGCACCGTGCGCGCACCGGGCACCGACAGCATCGTCGTCGCCAGCGGATAGGTCACCTGGTTCTCGACGATCTGCGGCGCCTGCCCCGGGTAGCTCGTGCGGATGATCACCTGCACGTCGGACAGGTCGGGCAGCGCGTCGATCGGCGTCGTGCGCACCGCCCAGACGCCGGCCGCGGTGACGAACAGCGTCGTCAGCAGCACCAGGAAGCGGTTGCCGACCGACCAGCGGATCAGCCCCGCGATCACTTCGCGCCCCCGCCGGCGTCCTTGGCGATGCGCTCGATCACCGGGCCGTCGCCCTGCTGCACGAAGCCGAAGCGCACGCGGTCGCCGGGCTGCAACCCGGCGGCCAGCTGCGGCGAGCGCAGCGCGAACGGCATCGTCATCGCCGGCCACTTGAGCGCGGGGATCGCCGGGTGGGTGAGCACGATCTCGCCATTGGCCACGTCGTCGACGCCGTCGACGACGCCGGTGGTCTCGACGATCGGCGCCGCGGCCGCGGACGCCGGCTGCGCACCGCCGGGCAGCGCGGCACGACCGACCATCCCGGTGACGCTGGCCTCGGAGTCGATCAGGAACTGCCCCGATGCGACGACGCGCTGGCCTTCGCTCAAGCCGCGCAGCACGACGATCTGGTCGCCGACCTCGCGGCCGACCGCGACGTCGACCGGCGTGTACCGCCCCGGCTCGTCGCCGGCGACATAGACCAGCGCGCGCTGCCCGGTGCGGATCACCGCTTCGCTCGGCACGACGAGCGCCGACTCGTCGCCGCCGGCGATCGTCGCCTGCGCGTACATGCCGGCGGTCAGCTTGCCGCCGCGGTTGGGCAGCTCGATGCGCACGCGCAGCGTGCGCGTGTCGCGCGCTGCCTCGGGGAGCACGACGGCGACGCGCCCCTCGAAGACCTCCCCGGGCCACGCGGCGAACCGCGCGGTCACCGGGCGGCCCGGCCGCAGCAGCGCGGCATGCACTTCGGGCACCGCGACCTCGAGCCACAACGTCGCCAGGCCGTTGATCCGCGCCACCGTCGTCATCGGCGCGAGCGACATCCCCGCGCGCACCATCAGTTCCTGGATCACGCCGCCGATCGGGCTCGTGATCGTCGTCGTCGCGCGCGGCCGGCCGCTGGCCTCGACCGCGGCGATCGCGCGTTCGTCGAGGCCGAGCAGCACGAGCCGCTGGCGCGCCGCCGCGGCGAGCGCGGCGTCGCCGGTTCTGCGCACCGCGAGGTATTCGTGCTGCGCGGCCACCCATTCGGGGACCAGCACGTCGGCCAGCGGCGCGCCGGCGCGGATCACGTCGCCGGGCGCGCGGGCGTAGACCTTCTCGACGAAGCCCGCGGCGCGCGTCTGCACCACCGCGACGTCGCGCTCGTCGAAGCCGAGCGTGCCGACCGCGTCGACGCCGCCCGACAGCGTCGCGCGCGTCACCGTCGCCAGCCGCACACCGAGGCTTTGCGCGATGCGCGGGTCGACCTGCACGCCGCCGGCCACCGCCTCGTCGGCGTAGCGCGGCACGAGGTCCATGTCCATGAACGGCGAGCGGCCCGG
>CBDUBX010000137.1:0-6641 GCA_965365495.1 uncultured Burkholderiales bacterium | reverse complement strand
GAACGAGCAGCGGCTGCGCCTTCACCGTCTGCAGCCGGCCGACGGTGCCGACGAGCCACAGCCGCGGGTCGGAGAACGGGCTGCCGGCGATCGGCGCGCGCACGCCGCGCGGCGGCGGAGCGAAGCGCTCGGTGTCGACGCCGTTGTAGATCGTCTCGACGCGGTCCGCCGGCACGCCGACGCGGTCGCGCACGTAACCGGCGAGCTCCTGGCCGAGCGCGACGGTGCGGTGGACGAACGGCCGGTACGCGCGCCGCATCCACTGATGGCGGCGGCTCGCGCCGTGCGGGTCCTCGACGTCGCGGCCGTGCTCGCCGTGCAGCCGCCCCGGCACGCCGGCCCACCACGCCGGCAGCTGCGCTTCGAGCGCCGCGAGGTTGCGCGTGTGGACGATCGCCGGCTGCAGGCGGCGGAACAGCCGCGCCAGCGCCGGCCACTGACGGAACCCCTGCCCCGGCGGCTTGTGCAGCGCGTGCAGCGCGACGTCGGGGGTGCGGATCCGCGCCGCGAACGCCGCGTCGACGTCGGTCAACGCGACGACGGCGTGCCGCCAGCGCGTCCGCGGCAGGTGGTTGACGAGGTTGACGACGCCGTTCTCGAGCCCGCCGACCGCGAAGCGATAGACGACGTGGCAGACGAGCGGCGGCGCGGCCGGCGTCAGAGGCGCCACACGCGCCAGCCGGCGGCGCGCAGCGCGTCGGCGTCGTGGACCGCCTTGACGTCGATGAACGCGCCGCCGTCGCACAGCTTCTCGCGCAGATCGGCCACCGACAGCGCCGCGTAGTCGCGGTGCGCCACGGCGGCAACGACCGCCTCGGCGCGCGGCAGCTCGGCCAGCGGCGTCAGCTTCACGCCGTATTCGTGCATCGCCTCGGCCGGGTCGGCCAGCGGGTCGGCGACGTGGACGTCGGCGCCGTAGCTCTGCAGCTCGCGGATGATGTCGATGACGCGGCTGTTGCGCAGGTCGCCGCAGTTCTCCTTGAACGTCAGCCCCAGGACGTTGACCTTGGCGCCCTTCACGCAGCTGCCGTTGGCGATCATGTGCTTGACGGTCTGCTCGGCGATGAACTTGCCCATGCCGTCGTTGATGCGCCGCCCGGCCAGGATCACCTGCGGGTGGTAGCCGATCATGTCGGCCTTGTGCGTCAGGTAGTACGGGTCGACGCCGATGCAGTGGCCGCCGACGAGGCCGGGGGTGAACTTCAGGAAGTTCCACTTCGTGCCGGCGGCGGCCAGCACCTCGCTGGTGTCGATGTCGAGCTTGTCGAAGATGATCGCGAGCTCGTTCATCAGCGCGATGTTCAGGTCGCGCTGCGTGTTCTCGATGACCTTCGCCGCCTCGGCGGCCTTGATGCTGCCGGCGCGGTGGACGCCGGGCTCGACGATGCGCTCGTAGAGCTTCGCGACCTTGTCGAGCGTTTCGGGCGTGTCGCCGCTGACGATCTTCAGGATCTTCGTCAGCGTGTGCTCGCGGTCGCCGGGGTTGATCCGCTCGGGGCTGTAGCCGACGAAGAAGTCGCGCTTCCATTTCATCCCCGATTCGCGTTCGAGCACCGGGATGCAGACCTCCTCGGTGGCGCCGGGGTAGACGGTGCTCTCGTAGACCACCGTCGCGCCTTTCTTCAAGTGCCGGCCGACGCTGGTCGACGCGCCGACCAGCGGACGGAAGTCGGGCTGGTGCGCGTCGTCGACCGGCGTCGGCACCGCGACGATGACCATGTCGGCTTCCTGCAGCAGCGTCGGGTCGGACGTGTAGACCGCGTGCTTCGCCGCCGCCAGATCGGCGTCGGCCAGCTCGCGCGAAGGGTCGGTGCCGCGGCGGCACGCGTCGACCTTGTGCTCGGCGATGTCGAAGCCGATCGTTCGCAGCTGCTTGCCGAATTCGACGACGAGCGGCAGGCCGACGTAGCCGAGGCCGATGACGGCGATGGTGTTCATGCGTTGGCTTTCGAGAGGAGCTTCGGTATGGAGAGGCGGCGACGCGACAGGCATCAGCGCGCCGCGCTGCGGGTCGATTCGATTGCGGCGACGATCGCCGGCAGGTGCTGCGCGGCGAACGCGGCCAGCCGCGCGTCGGCGGCGGCGGGCTCGCCTTCGGTGAGCAGCGTCAGCACCGCGCTGTCGCCGTTGCCGCCGGACAGCCGTCCGACGACGCCGTCGATCACGGTGACGGCGCGGCTCGCGGTCAGCCGGCGGCCGCTCCAGTAGACCTGCGCCACCGCGACCGGCGGCCGCGTCGGCCCGCCGATTCCCAGGTTCACCGCGAGCATGCGCCGGCGCAGCGTCACCCGGCCATCGGCGACGCCCGGCACGTCGACGGCCAGCGGCGCGTCGTCGACGGTGCGCCAGCGCTGGCCCGATGCGCTGGCCAGCGAATGCGTCGAGCTCGTCGACTTCGCGCCGGGGCGCGGCGCGCCGAAGTAGGCGACGTGGACCGCGACGTCTACGCCGTCGACGGCGTAGACGCGCTGCACCTCGGCAGCGGCGCCGTCGAAGCGCGGGCGCAGTGGCGGTGCCTTGTCGCGCGCCGCGGCGGTGCCGGCGAGCACGGGCAGCGTCAGCGCCGGCGGCGCGGCCTCGGCCGGCGCGTGCAGCCACCACGCCAGCGCCGGCGCCGGCGCCAGCACCGCGACGGCGAGTGCGGCGCCGAGCCACGGCCTCGCGTCACCGCCCGTTGCGGCCGCCGTGGCCGCCGAGCCCTCGGCCGACGCCGGCGCGGCGTCGGGCTCGGCCCAGCGCGCGCCGACGATGTACATCAGCCCGATGACGATGCCGAAGAACACCCAGCCGTAGACCAGGTGGTCGACGCCGACCGCGATGCGGTTGTTCGACAGGTGGCCGAGCATCACGATCAGATAGGCGCGCACCCAGTTGGCGACGATCGGCACCAACAGCGACAGCGCGACGAACACCCAGCGGCGCCACGCGGCGCGGTAGTTCACGTAGGCGAACAGCGAGCCGACCATGAACGACGCGATCAGGTAGCGCACCCCGCTGCACGCCTCGACGACGCTCCACGTGCCCGACGGAATGACGAACTGCCGCCCCTCGCGGTACACCGGAACACCGCTGGCCTGCAGCGCCCAGACGGTGAAGTCGGCGGTCCCCTCCATCATCGGGTCGAGCATGAACTCGCCGATTGGCACCATGAAGAACGCGAAGGCCAGCGCGAACGCGAGCCGGCGTGCCACCGCCCAGCCGAGCACCGCCGGCACCACCGAAACCAGCAGCGCGACGGCGGCGACGTGGACGACGGCGTTGACCGCGGCCAGCTCGCCGAGCAGCCACGCCAGCGCGGCTGCCGCCGTGAGCACCAGCGCCGCCGGGGCCGGGCGCGGCACTTGCGCCGCGAGTTCGGCGCGGCGCCGCCAGACGAGCCAGGCGACGATCGGCGGCACGAGCCACGCGTGGGCGAACGTGTCCGACCGCGACCAGATTGCCGCCATGCCGGCGAACGCGTCGAGGTACAGCCCGACGACCGCGGCCAGCGCCAGCGCCACCGCGGGCAGCGCCGCGCGCCACGCCGACGGCCGTTCGATACCGGCGAGCACCGCGCTCACGGTCGGCGGTCCATGCGCTGCCCCCCGTCAGCCCAGGCTGCGCACGACGAAGGGCCCGAGCCAGTTCGCGAAGCCGAGCGGCAGCCGCCGCCAGGTTTCGATCATCAGCCGGTACTTCGCGTTGGACGGGTTGTTCTGCGGCACGGTGTCTCGCGTGTACAGCCGGTACTCGTAGTGCAGCGGCTGCGGCTCGAAGCCCCAGTTCTTCTTGAACGCGTACGGGCCGGTGCCGCGCTTGCTGCGGCCGTAATCGAAGAGCTTGACGCCGCGGGCGCAGGCGCGGCGCATCAGCTCCCAGTATTTGAAGTCATTGGCGGCGAGGTCGCGCGCCGCGGTGTCGTCGCCGGCGTAGTACGGCAGCACTTCGTCACGGAAGTAGAACGCGAGCACGCTCGACAGCGCCCGCCCGTCGGCGCCGGTGACCGTCAGCACCTCGACGTCGCGGCCGAACTCGCGCGCCAGCGCCTGGAACCAGCGCCGCGGCAGCGCCGGCGTGCCGTGGCGGTGAACGTTGTCGGCGTACAGCGCGAAGAAGCCGTCGATGCCGTCGTCGATGCGGCTCTGCAGGCCGTTCTTGATGCCCTTGCGCACCATCGCGCGCTGCTTGCGCGGGATCGCCGCCAGGTTGGCGTCGTCGTCGGCGAGGATGGGCTTGCGGAACGTGACGTACAGGTCCTGCTCGGGCCAGTCGGGGTGGCGCCGCTCGGTCTGGCGCAGCTCGAGGTGCGGCACCTGCAACGCCTTGGCCAGCCGTTCGGCCTCGGCTTCGAGCGCGCGCGCGCTGTCGGCGTCCTGCGCGGCGACGCCGCCGTAGACCGCGAATGGCAGGCTCGTCAACGAGTCGCCGAACAGCCAGCTGCGCACGTGCGCCAGCGGCAGCACGCCGGTGATGTCGCCGCCGCGGCGCGCGAGCAGGAAGTGCGTGTCGTGGCGGAACACGTCGCGCAGCACGCGCTGCCAACCGGCGCGGTGGAAGAACGTCGCCTGCGGGCACGCGAAGACGAACGCGTCCCATGCGGCGGCGCCGGCGGCGTCGGCCGGGGCCAGACGCTCGACGACCGGTGCGGCGTCCATCTACGCCGCCCGCGCCAGCGGCGGCTCGGCCGGCAGGAAGATGCGGTCCATCCGCCCCCAGCGGAAGTCGGCGAGCAGCGACCGCAGCCGCGATTGCATCCGCGGGATGTTCACGTAATGGCGGAAGCGCGTCTTCGCGTCGATGCCGGCGACGCGCGGCTGCCCGGCGTCGATCTCCCAGGGGTGGAAATAGAACACCGCGGGTTCGCCGTCGACGCGGTTGACGCGGCGGATCAGCGCGCGCGACGCAGCGTACGGCAGCAGCCGGAAGTAGCCGCCGCCGCTCGACGGCCAGTTGCGGTTGCCGAAGCGCACCGTCGTCGCCGGGATTTCGAGCAATCCGCTGCCGCCGACGCGGTACGCGAAGCGCGGCGAGTCGGGCATGCCGTAGTGGTCGTGGCGGATCGGGTAGATGCTGCTGCTGTAGCGGTGGCCGGCGTCGGCGAGCACATCGAGCGCCCACAGGTTGCGCGTGCCGATCGAGAAGCTCGGCGCGCGGTAGCCGAGCACCGGCTGGCCGGTGAGGTCTTCGAGCAGCCGCTTGGCGCGCGTGACGTCGGCGACGAGCGCGGCGCGGTCGAGGTCGCTGGCGCGTTCGTGGCCGTAGCCGTGGCTCGCGACCTCGTGGCCCGCGGCGGCGATGTCGCGCACCAGCTGCGGGTAGCGCTCGGCGATCCAGCCGAGCGTGAAGAACGTCGCCTGCACGCCGCGTTCGGCAAGCAGCGCGAGGATGCGCTCGACGTTGCCTTCAATCCGGCACTCGCGCGCGTCCCAGTCGTCGCGGCGGAT
This sequence comes from uncultured Burkholderiales bacterium, assembly GCA_965365495.1. GTDB lineage: Bacteria > Pseudomonadota > Gammaproteobacteria > Burkholderiales > Burkholderiaceae_C > Rubrivivax. Next base: position 1,218 of record CBDUBX010000137.1, on the reverse strand, counting down.
GTACGGCGCGAACGCCGAGACCTGGAAGTAGTCCTCGACGTCGATCGTCAGCGCGTTCAGCAGGCCGTCGGCCGGTGCGCGGGTGTTCATCGCCCTCTTTCGTCTACGGTGCGCCGGCGGCGAGCCAGCGCGCCAGATCGGCGGCGATGCGCTCGGCCGCGTGGCCGTCCCAAAGCTCGGGCAGGCGACCGCGCTTGCCGCGGCCGGCGAGCACGTCGGCGACGCCGGCGCGGATCGCCGCGACGTCGCGCCCGACCATCGTGTTCGTCCCCTGCTCGCAGGTGATCGGCCGCTCGGTGCTGTCGCGCAGCGTCAGGCACGGCACGCCGAGGGCGGTGGTTTCCTCCTGCAGCCCGCCCGAATCGGTGAGGACGATCGTCGCCCCGCGCATCAGCCCGACCATCTCGAGGTAGCCCTGCGGCGGCAGCACCGCCACGCGTGCCGGGTCGAGCACGCCGCCCAGGCCGAAGCGGTCGATCGCCGCGCGGGTGCGCGGGTGCATCGCGAACACCAGCGGCAGCTCGCGTGAAGTTTCGGCAAGCACGTCGAGCAGCGGCGCGAGCGCGGCGGCGTCGTCGACGTTCGACGGCCGATGCAGCGTCACGACGCCGTAGCCGCGCGGGCCGTCGAGCAGCGCGGCGTCGGCGCCGGCGGCGGCGAGCGTGTCGGCCGCCGGCCGCGCCGCGTCGCGCGCGGTGAGCAGCGAATCGATCATCACGTTGCCGGCGAAGACGATGCGCTCGGCGGCGACGCCTTCGCGCAGCAGGTTGTCGGCGGCGCTGCGCTCGGTGGTGTAGAGCCGGTCGGCGACCTGGTCGGTCAGCACGCGGTTGATTTCCTCGGGCATGCGCCGGTCCCAGCTGCGCAGCCCGGCCTCGACGTGGACCACCGGCACGCCCTTCTTCACCGCGACCAGCGTGCACGCGAGCGTCGAATTGACGTCGCCGACGACGAGCACGCACGCCGGCCGGTGCTCGTCGACCGCCGGCTCGAAGCGCTTCATCACCTCGGCGGTCTGCACCGCGTGGCTGCCGGAGCCGACTTCGAGGTTCAGGTCGGGTTCGGGCAGCGCGAGGTCGGCGAACAGGCGGTCGCTCATCCGCGCGTCGTAGTGCTGGCCGGTGTGCACGAGCAGCGCCGGCAGCGGCGGCGCATGGTTCGCCAGCGCGCGCAGGATCGGCGCGATCTTCATGAAGTTCGGCCGCGCGCCGACGACGC
>CBDUBX010000136.1:0-6650 GCA_965365495.1 uncultured Burkholderiales bacterium | reverse complement strand
GGCCACCGCCAGCAGCGCGGCGGCGAACCGTGCGACACGTGCGACACCGGCCAGTGGCGCGAGCTGCGCGACGCACGCGGTCAGCGCGCTCGGCACGAACCGGCGAATCGGGTTCGACCCCGACCCGGTCGGATCAGCGGGCGACACGGCGGCGGCGAGCCTCGACGGTGAAAACGGCATACGGCAGCGAAAAGGACGGTCGGCGGCGCGCCGCGGGCCGGGCGCGACACGCGCCGCGGCGATTGTCGCCGTCTCTCGTCGCGTGGTCGCGTCGCGGTATCGCGGGCCGCGGCATCGCCGCCGCGTCACTCGCGCGGCGGCGACGCGGGTGCGCCGCGCCGCCGGTCGCCCGGCGCGGGCGCGACCGTCGGCGCGGACCCGGCCGCATCGCTGCCGCGCGGGCGGATGCTGCGCGAGAAGCGCCGCAGCGCCGCCAGCACCAGCAATACGCACAACGTCGCCAGCAACGCCGTCGCCTCTCGCCCCATGCCGGCGGCGATGCCGACCGCCGCGGTCGCCCAGATGCTGCCGGCGGTCGTCAGGCCGTGGATCCGGCCCTCGCCGCTGTCCTTCAGCACTGCGCCGGCGCCGAGGAAGCCGATCCCGGAGACGATCCCCTGGACGACGCGGCTCATCGCGTCTTCGGACACGCCGGCCTCGCTCGGCACGATGACGAACAGCGCCGCGCCGAGCGCGACCAGCATGTGCGTGCGCAGCCCCGCCTCGGCGTCGCTGCGTTCGCGGTCGTAGCCGATCACCGCGCCGAGCAGCAGCGCGACGACCATGCGCAGCATCACGCGCGTGAATTGCGCCGGGTCGAGCAGGTCGGAGAACTCCGCCTGGACCGTCTGCACCACGATCTGCAGCGTCGACATGTGCCTTGCGGCCTCGAATGATGGGGGGCGCCGGCGGGCCCTGGCGCCGCGACGGCGATACGCGCCGCGGCGGCGCCGGAGCGGGTCGGCGCGGGCAGCAAGCGCGGTGCCCAGCGCGGCGGCTGCGCCGCGCCGCGGGCACCGGCGTTGCTCGTCGCGTCCGCCGCCCGCCGCCATTCCCCGGGCGTGGAGATCGCCGATGAAGCCCGCCGCCCCGACCGCGACCGACGCGCCGCAACGCGCCGGCGACGCGCCGCCCGCACCGCGGCTGCCGCACGAACGCGACCAGAGCCGAGGCGAAGTCGCGCCCGAACCGAACCCGGTGATCGAGCAGGCGGCGCGCGACTTGAAGGCCGGCCAGGTCGACACCGACCTGCGCGGCACGCCCGGCGCCGACGCGCCGCAGCGGCGGCGCATCGCCGGCACCGACGTGCGGCCGGACGCGGTAGACGACAAGGGCAGATCGTCGCGGTAGTGCCGAACGCCGACGCACGGCGGCGAACGCTGCAAAGGCGGCGAGCGGCGCTGGCACTTTTCGTTTGCCGCCGCTGAAACGTGTCGACGGCAGACGGCGGCCGCCGCAGCCGGCCACGACAACGCAGCGGAAGGTGGGAAGAGAAAGTCGGCGCCGCCCGATTTCGCTACGCCCGCCGCAGCGAGCGCGGACGAAGCGTCACCCCGCGCCGGCGCTCGACCCCTGGTTGAGCAAGTGTTCGCGGATCGCCTGCGGGTCGCCGCCGACGGCCTGCACCGCTTCGAGCAACTGCTCGATGGTCACGCCGAAGTGCTCGCGCCAACGCGCGAGCGTCGCCTCGTCGGCGGGGTCGACGCGCGCGGGCAATTCATCCGCGTTGCCGCCGGATGCGGCAGGACTCATCGCTGGCCCCGCTTCGATTCGACCGCGCGGCCCTTGCGCGTCGCGCCGGCGGGCTCGGTCGACACGTCGACACCGCGCTCGGCCGCGGTGGCGGACGCGTTCTCGCCCCTCGGCGCCGGGGCGGCGGCGCCCGAGGCCCCGGTCATCCCGCCGAGCCAATCGGACGACTTCGCGGTGTCGTTGCCGCTGCCGGCACCGGCGGCGGCGGCGTTGCCGACGACGTGGCGCACGGCGGCCTGACCGCGCGGCTTGGGCACTCCGGGGCGGGCCATGCGTCTCGGCCGTTCAGCGCGCCGGGTAGACGATGTCGGCGCGGCGGTTCTGCGCCCACGCTTCTTCGGTCTGGCCCGTGGCGCGCGGCTTCTCGCTGCCCCAGCTGATCGCCTCCATCTGCGTGTCCTTGACGCCGTAGATGCGCAGCGCCTGGCGCACCGCTTCGGCGCGCCGTTGGCCGAGGGCGAGGTTGTATTCGGCGCCGCCGCGCTCGTCGGTGTGGCCTTCGATGCGCACCGCGAGCTGCGGCTGCTGCGCCAGGAAGTTGCCGTGGCGCTCGAGCACCGGCGCCGCGTCGCGCGGGACCGCGTACTGGTCGAAGCCGAAGTACACGCTGCGCTCGCGCGACAGCGGGTGCGACGGGTCGAGATACGGCGCGAGCGCGCGGTCGTCGGGCGCCTGCGGCGGCGCGGTCGCGGTCGACGTCGCGCCGGTCGCCGGCGCGCGCGTCGTCGAGCTGGCCGTCGGCGTGACGACGCTCGGCGTGCTCGGCTTCGTGTCCAGCGGCGTGCTCGAGCACGCGGCCAGCAAGGCGCTGGCGACGAGGGCGGCGAAGGGTGCGGCGCGGCGGCGATCGGCGGCAGCGGCAACTCGGGGCAACAACGAAATCATTGCGAGAACATCTCCGGATGCGGGTTGGCGAGTCGGCGGGCAAGTGCAGTGCCCACCGGGCGCGGGCCACCGAAGGCCGCCGCGCGCGAGGCGACGATACTGGCAGCCGTTGCCACCGACGCCGAAGATGCCGAGCCCCCGTTCACCGATGACCGTTCCTGCCACAACGGCGATGCCGCGCGGCGTCGCCAACCGCGTCTCTACCGGGGTGCGCACGCTGCGGCTGCAATTGCGCTTTCTGTTGCCGCTGCTCGTCGCGCTGGTCGCCGCCGCTTACCTCGCGGTGCCGTTGATGGACCGGCTGACGCTGCGCTGGTTCGCGCGCGACATGAACAGCCGCGGGCTGCTCGTCGCCAACGCGCTGTCGGACTCGGTCGCCGAAGCGATCGCCGCCGGCGAACCGCCGCGGCTGCAGCGGCTGCTCGAGCGCACGCTGCAGGACGAGCGGCTGTACGCCGCCGGGGTGTGCAGCGCGAGCGGCGAACTGCTGCAGGCGACGGCGAGCTTTCCGCGCGAACTCGGCTGCGCCGGCGCGGTCGCGCGCGCGGTCGATGCCGACCCGCGGCTGCCGCTCGCCGGCGGCGCGGTCCACGTCGCGGTGCACGACGTGGTGGGGTCGGCGGCGACGGCGCTGCCGCCCGAGGTCGCGGCGATCAACGAGGTCGCCGGCGCGGATGCAGCGGCCGCGCCGGTCGACACCGCCGGCGGCACCGTCGACGCGCCCCCGGTGGTCGTCGCGCGGCTCGTGCTGCTGCACGACATGAGCTTCATCGAACGCCGCAGCCTCGACACGCGGCGCTACCTGATCGGGCTGATCGCCGGCCTCGGCTTCGTGATCGCGCTGATCACGATGGTCGTCGCACAGCTCAGCTGGCGCGGCTGGGTCGCCGGCGTGCGTGCGATCCTGCGCGGCGAAGGGCTGGTCAGCCCGATGCTGCCGACGCAGGCGGTGGCGCCCGAGCTGACGCCGTTCGCCGACGACCTGCGCGCGCGGCTGCGCGACATGGAAGACGAGTTCCGCCGCTCGCAGGGGCCGCAGGGCGAGTGGACCGCCGAGCGGTTGCGCAACCTGCTGCGCACGCAGCTGTCGGGCGACCAGGTGATCGTCGTCTCCAACCGCGAGCCGTACATCCACGACCGGCGCGACGACGGCTCGGTCGCGGTCAAGCGCCCGGCCAGCGGCCTCGTCACCGCGGTCGAGCCGGTGATGCGCGCGTGCTCGGGAACGTGGGTCGCGCACGGCAGCGGCAGCGCCGACCGCGACGTCGTCGACGCCGGCGACCGCGTGCGGGTGCCGCCGGGCGCCGACGACGCCGGGTCGTACTTCCTGCGCCGCATCTGGATGACCGAAGCCGAGGAGCAGGGCTACTACTACGGCTTCGCCAACGAGGGGATGTGGCCGCTGTGCCACGTCGCCCACGTCCGGCCGGTGTTCCGCGAGTCCGACTGGGAGGCCTACCGCGCCATCAACCAGCGCTTTGCCGACGCGGTGGTCGCCGAGGCGCGCAGCGAGGACCCGGTGGTGCTGGTGCAGGACTACCACTTCGCGCTGCTGCCGGCGATGGTGCGCGCGCAGCTGCCGCAGGCGACGATCCTGACCTTCTGGCACATCCCGTGGCCGAACCCCGAGTCGTTCGGCATCTGCCCGTGGCGCCACGAGATCCTCGAAGGGATGCTCGGCAGCACGATCCTCGGCTTCCACACGCGCTACCACTGCAAGAACTTCATCGAGACCGTCGACCGCTACCTCGAAGCGCGGATCGAGCACGAGCATTCGACGATCTCGTTCCAGGAGAAGGAGACGCTGGTCGAGAGCTACCCGATCTCGATCGAATGGCCCGACGCGGCGGCGCAGCGCGGCTGGGCGAGCGTCGAGCAGTGCCGCGCCGCGGTGGCCGCACGGCTCGGCCTGCCCGACGGCGTGTGCCTGGCGGTCGGCGTCGACCGCTTCGACTACACGAAGGGCATCCTCGAGCGGCTGAACGCGGTCGAGCGGCTGCTCGACAAGTACCCTGAATGGGTCGGCCGCTTCGTCTTCGTGCAGGTCGCGGCGCCGACGCGTGGCGCACTCGAGGAGTACCAGAGCTTCCAGGACCGCGCGCAGCGCACGACGGCGCGGATCAACGAGCGCCACGGCCGCGACGGCTACCAGCCGGTGCACCTGCTTGCGCAGCACCACGAGCACGACGCGGTGACCGAGCTGTTCCGCGCTGCCGACGTCTGCGTCGTCACCAGCCTGCACGACGGCATGAACCTGGTGTGCAAGGAGTTCGTCTCGGCGCGCGACGACCTGCAAGGGGTGCTGATCCTGAGCCGCTTCGCGGGTGCGGCGCGCGAGCTCGCCGAGGCGTTGATCGTCAACCCGTACCACGTCGAAGAGACGGCCGACGCGCTGCACCGCGCGGCGACGATGCCGGCGGCCGAACAGCGCGAGCGCATGGCCAGCCTGCGCGCGACGGTGCACGAGTACAACGTGTTCCGCTGGGCGGGCCGGATGCTGACCGACGCCGGTCGCTGGCGGCTGCGCGCGCGGATCGAAGCGCGCGTGCGGCGCCACGCGCCGCTGGACGCCGGCTGATGACGGCCCGCGCCAGGCCAGCGCGCGGCGAACCGACTGCGGTCGCGCCGATGCCGCCGCCGTTGCTGTCGCCGGCCGGCGACGCCGCGCTCGCCGCGCTGTTCGCGCGTCGGCCGTTGTTGGCGTTCGACTTCGACGGCACGCTGACGCCGATCGTCGCGCGTGCGGCCGACGTGCGGCTCGACGCGGCGACGGCCGATCGGCTGCGCCGGCTCGCCGCGCGTTGGCCGGTGGCGATCGTCACCGGCCGCGCGGTCGCCGACGTGCGGCCGCGGCTCGGCTTCGAACCCGGCTGGGTGATCGGCAGCCACGGCGCCGACGACCCCGACGACGCGGCCGCCACCGAACGCTGGCGGCGCGCCCTCGACGCGTTGCGCGAGCGGCTCGCTGCCGCCGCCGACGACTTCGCCGTCGCCGGGGTCACCGTAGAGGACAAGGGCGCGTCGGTCGCGCTGCACTACCGCCTCGCCCCCGACGCGGCGCGTGCCGAAGCGGCGATCGACGCGGTGCTCGGCGACGCGGCGCCCGGTCGCGACGCGCTGCACGTCTTCGCCGGCAAGCAAGTCGTCAACGCCACCGCCGCCGGCGCGCCCGACAAGGACGCGGCGGTGCGAACCTTGCTTGCACGCAGCGGCGCGGAAGCGGCGTTTTTCGCCGGCGACGACGTCAACGACGAGCCGGTGTTCGTCGCCGCGCCCGCCGACTGGGTGACGGTGCGCGTCGGCACCGCCGCCGGGCCGACGCGGGCACGCTACGCGATCGCCGGCGCCCATGAGATGGCGCGCGTGCTCGACCGCCTGCTCGCCGGATGACGCCCGCGCCGCGGAACGCGCCGCGCGCCGCCGAGTCGACCCCCCGCCCGACACCCGACGAATCGACGACGAAAGGATCCACAGGGAGATGCTGGAAACGATGACGACGATGTGGCACGACGGCTGGCCGTGGGAAGTGGCGCCGGCGCAGATCGCGATCGCGGCGGTCGCGGCGCTCGCTGCGTGGCTCGCGATGTCGATCGGGCTGCGGCTGGCGAAGGGCCGGATCACGAAGCTCGCCGCGCACACCCGCAACCACATCGACGACGCCCTCGCCGAGATGCTCGACGGCACGCAGCGCGGGCTGATCGCGCTGGCGGCGCTGCTCGTCGGTGTTGGCCTGCTGCCGCTGTCGGCCGGGTGGAGCGAGCGCGTCGGCCAGCTATGGTTCATCGCGCTGGCGCTGCAGCTGGCGCTGTGGATCAACCGGCTGATCGCGATCCTGCTGCGGCGCCACGCGCTGCCGGCGGTGGCCGGCAAGGCGCCGGCGCTGAGCGCCGCCGGCACGCTGATGTCGTGGGGGCTGCGCACGGTGCTGTGGGCAGTCGTGCTGCTGGCGGTGCTGTCCAACCTGGGCGTGAACATCACCGCCTTCGTCGCCAGCCTCGGCGTCGGCGGCATCG
>CBDUBX010000135.1:0-6695 GCA_965365495.1 uncultured Burkholderiales bacterium | reverse complement strand
ATTCGAGGTCGAGCAGCGGCGTGCCGTCGACGACGCCGACCGACACCGCGGCGACGAAGTCGCGGATCGGGCTGGCGGCAATGCGGCCCTGCGCCAGCAGCCAGGCCACCGCGTCGTGCGCGGCGACGAACGCGCCGGTGATCGCCGCGGTGCGCGTGCCGCCGTCGGCCTGCAGCACGTCGCAGTCGACGACGACGCTGCGCTCGCCTAAAGCGCCGAGGTCGAACACCGCGCGCAGCGAGCGACCGATCAGCCGCTGGATCTCCTGCGTGCGGCCGCTTTGCTTGCCGCGCGCGGCCTCGCGGTCGCCGCGCGTGTGCGTCGCGCGCGGCAGCATGCCGTACTCGGCGGTGACCCAGCCGGCGCCGCTGCCGCGGCGGTGCGGCGGCACGCGCTCCTCGACCGACGCGGTGCACAGCACGCGCGTATGACCGAAGGCGACGAGCACCGCGCCCTCGGCATAGCGCGTGGCGCCGCGTTCGATCGTCACCGGGCGCAGCGCGTCGGGCGCGCGGTCGGAAGTTCTGCAATAGGTCATCGGTCGGGTGGGCCTCTTGGATGTCCCGCTGGGCATCGAGACGATTGAATGGAGGAACCGTGCTCGCGTCGCGCGCGCTCGCCGCGCGCGCTGCGTCACCGCTTCTTGTCCGAGCTGCGCTGGATCGCGTCGTTGATCTCGCGGATCGAGCGCTCGATCTCGGCTTCGTCGAGGTCGTCGACCGCGCCGTCGCCGGCGGCGTCGAGGCTGGCCTGGATCGTCGACGCGAAGACGTCGTCGCCGAGCGCGCGTGTCGACACCGCGCCGGCGCCGGCGGCCGGCTCGGCGGCTTCGACCTCGACGGCGAGCACGGTGACGTTGTCGCTGCGCTCGCCCGCGGTGCGCAGCGCGGTCTCGACGAGCTCGGGCACCGCATCCGAGATGGGCCGGCGCGCCAGCGCCGCGGCGATCGCGTCGTCGGCCACGCTGCCCCAAAGACCATCGGAGCACAGCATCACGCGGTCGCCGGGGCGCACGACGAACGGCCCGGCGGTGTCGACGACCGGCTTGCCGGGGCTGCCGAGGCACGTGAACAGCACGTTGCGGTTGACCGGCTGGGTCATCGGCACGACCTGCGCCAGCGTTTCCTGCAACTCGGAGTACGAGTGGTCGCGCGTGCGCGCGACGACGCGTTCGCCGCGCAGCAGGTACAGCCGCGAATCGCCGCAGTGCGCCCAGTACGCCGCGTCGCCCTGGACGACGCAGGCGACGATCGTCGTCCGCGGCGTGTCCATCAGCGCGCGTTCGGTGGCGTAGCGCAGCAGCTGGTGGTGGCCGGCGAGGATCGACTCGTGCAGGAAGCGCAGCGGCGCGTCGAGCGTCGGCCGCGCCTGGCGCTGGAACAGCGCGGCGAGCGTCTGCAACGCCAGCTGCGACGCGACCTCGCCCTGCGGGTGGCCGCCCATGCCGTCGGCCAGCGCGAACAGACCCGCGTCCCGCGTGTAGCAATAGCCCATGCGGTCTTCGTTCTTCTCGCGGCCGCCGCGGCGGCTGAGCTGGTAGACCGAAAAGCGCATCAGGCTAGCCGCGGGCCGCGACCGAGCAACGTCACGTCTTGGCCCCGGTCTTCAGCGTCTCGATCTGCAGCTTTACGCGCTCGCCGAAGCTCAGCTTGGTGTAACGCCGCTCGGTCTCGCGCGCGAGCTCCTTCTGCAGCGCGAACACGCTTTGCGGCCTCGCCAGCGCGTCCAGGCACATGCACCACTCGGTCACCTCGATCAGGTTGTCCGAGTAGACATTGCGCAGCCGCGACAGGCTCAGATTCAGCCGGTCTTTCTCGATGCGCTGCGGCGCGTCGTTCGGCGGGTAGCCCTGCATGCACGCGTAGATGCACGCGCCGATCGCGTAGATGTCGGTCCACGGCCCGAGCGAGCCGTCGCGGCGGTACATCTCGGGCGCGGCGAAGCCCGGCGTGTACATCGGGCGGATGAAGTTGCCTTCCTTGCTCAGCACCTCGCGCGCGGCGCCGAAGTCGAGCATCACCGCCTTGTTGTCGTTGGTGACGAAGATGTTCGCCGGCTTGATGTCCAGGTGCAGCATCTTGTGCTGGTGCACGATGCGCAGCCCGCGCAGGATCTCGTCGAACAGGCTGCGGATCGTGCTTTCGCGAAACACCTTGTCGCGCTTCAGGTCGCGCGCGGTGACGATGAAGTCCTGCAGCGTGTCGCCCTGCAGGTAGTTCATCACCATGTAGACGGTTTCGTTCTCGCGGAAGAAGTTCAGCACCGAGACGACGCTCGGATGGCTGATCTGCGCGAGCGATCGGCCCTCTTCGAAAAAGCTCTTCAGCCCCAGCCGATACAGCGGCTGCTTGTCGGGCTTGACGCGCGGGGTCAGCTCGCCGGCGCTGCGCTCGGCGAGCGACGCGGGCAGGTACTCCTTGATCGCGACGAGCTGCTGGCCGTCGCCTTCGGCCAGATAGACGACGCCGAAGCCGCCGGCAGCGATCTTCTTGACGATCGTGTAGCCGCCGACCACGGTGCCCGATGGCAACGGCGCCGGCTTGGGCTTGGACATAATCGGCGCGGTTTCCGAAGGGGCTCGGCGATGGCGGTTTATAGCATGACGGGGTATGCGAACGCGGCCTCGGAACCGCCCCTCTCGGCGGCCGCAACGGCACCGTCGGTGACCGTCGAAGCGCGTTCGGTGAACGGCCGCTTCCTCGACCTGTCGCTGCGCTTGCCCGACGAGTATCGAGGGCTCGAGCCGGCGCTGCGCGAGCTCGTCACCGGTGCCTTCAAGCGCGGCAAGATCGAATTGCGCGTGGCCACTGCGCGCGACGGCGACAGCGGCGTCGCGCCGCCGACGGCCGAGCAGCTGATGCGGCTGGCCCACGTGCAGTCCGCGGTGCACACGTGGCTGCCCGACGCGCGGCTGCTCAGCGTCGACGAGGTGCTGAACTGGTGCCGCGGCGCCGGCGCGAGCGCAGCGGCCGATGCACCGGTGCTCGACGCCGCGCGGCGCTGCGTCGACGGCTTGCGCGAAGCGCGCGCGCGCGAAGGCAACCGCTTGAAGGCGATGCTGCTCGACCGCGTGAAGCGGCTGCGCGAACTCGCAGCGCAAGCCGAGCCGCTGGTGCCTCAGGTCGTGCAGCGGCAGCAGGCTCGCTTCGTCGAGCGCTATACCGAGGCGTTGACCGTGGCGCAGGGCGACGCGGCGCCGGACGCGGCGCTCGCCGAGCGCGCGCACGAACGCGCGCTGACCGAAGCCGCGGCGTACGCGATCCGCATCGACGTCGCCGAAGAACTCACGCGCCTCGCGTCGCACCTCGACGAGGTCGAGCGCCTGTTGAGCAAGGGTGGTGAGCTCGGCAAGCGGCTCGAGTTCCTGATCCAGGAATTGCAGCGCGAAGCGAACACGCTGGGGTCCAAATCGGCGGCGCTGGAACTGACGTCGATCGCGGTGGAAATGAAAGTCGCGGTCGAGCAGATGCGGGAGCAGGTGCAAAATTTGGAGTAGTGCCAGGGCGTCTCTTGCCGTGCCCGATCACCGCCCGGCACGTGCGGCCCGACGCGCGGCGTATCCGGGGATTGCTCAAGTCTCCGCACGCTGCGCCATTGACCGTCGAGCAAATGGACGAGGCCGTGGCCAGGCAACTGCGCGACAAGCACGTGCCGGCCGCTGCCAGCCGCAAGTCGGCTGGTCGATGATCGGCATCGCCACCAACATCCTGCTGCGCCTGTGGCTCAACGATGACCGGCGCAGAACAAGCGGATCGACGCGCTGCTGGCACCACACGGCAACATGCCGGGTTCGTTGCTTGTCACCGACGTCGTCTTGGCCGAGGCCGTCTGGACGCTGAAGGCCGCCTTCGAACAAGACAAGAACGCACAGACGCTCGCGGTACGCAGCGAGTTCACCGCGACTTCCGATCGAGGCATGCGCAAGCTGCCGGGGGTCAAGGTGCTCTGACCTGAAACCGCCTGCGCGGGACCATGAATCGGTTGGGAGCCCTGCCCGGAGTCACATCTGTGCTGCTGCCGCCGACTCGGCGTGTGACAACTTCAGGGCACCTCAGCGGCACGACCGGCCGGCTGGATCCGACCCGTAGGAAAGATCTGCATAACTCGGTGCTGATCCGTCTTGCTCGGGCGCACGGACGACCACGGCAGGGGGAAGCGCGACGTCACAGATCCTGCGAGCGCCGGTCCGGGTCGCGCCGAGCGGCCCTGCCGCGGCGGCGTGCCGGAGCCGCGGCGGCCACGCCGGCCAGCAACCCGGCGAACCATGCAACGCCGGCGTCCATCATCGCTGCGCGCGGCGTCACCAGTTGCAGCGGAAGACGCCCCAGCGCCACCGGCGGCTCGACGGCGACGACCCCCAAGCGCCCACCGTGCTGGGCCACGAAGCCGCGCGGCAGCGCCGCCACCAGGTCGGTGTCGGCCAGCACGGCCAGCGCGAACATGAAGTTCGGCACCGTGAGCACGACACGACGCGTCAAGCCCTGCCGCGCCAGCACGTCGTCGACGAAACCGTGGGCGTCGCCGTGCAGCGAGACGACGAGATGCTGGGCATCGGCCCAACGGGCGAACGTCAGCCGTCTGCCGGTCAGCGGGTGACCGGTCCGCATCCCGACGACGAAGTCCTCTTCGAACAGCGGCTGGGCGTGAAAGCGCGCCGGCACGGCTTCGTGCGGCAGCACGGCCACGTCGAGGGAGCGTGATTCGAGTTCGGTAAGCGCGGGCTGCCAAGCGCGCTCGAACGACGTGTCGCCGGGTGCCGGCAGCACCTGCCGCAGCGCGAGCCCGATGCCGGGGGCCGTGCGCCGCATCGCCGCCAGCAGCGGCGGCAGCAGTACCGTCGCGACGCTGTCAGGCGTGCCCAGCGTGAAACGCCGCGTCGACCGCGCCGGATCGAAGCGTTCCGCCGATGCCAGCACGGTCCGGGCGCGCGCCAGCACGTCGGCCACCGGCGCGGCCAACTCGGCCGCGCGGGCGCTCGGCACGACGCCTTTCGGCGTGCGCAAAAACAGCGGGTCGTGGAGCAGCAGACGCAGCCGGTTCAGTCCGTGGCTGACGGCCGACGGCGACAGGTGCAGGCGTTCGGCGGCACGGCCGACGTGGCCTTCGGTCAGCACAACCTCGAACAGCGTGAGCAAGTTGAGGTCGACTCGCGCCAATTCGACGGCGTTCAGAGTGTCGATGAAATCGTATCACTGGATTCATCGATCGAGCTGGCCGAGCATCCCGCTGCGCTTCGACGCGAGGCGCCAAACCTCAGCCAAGCGACGCCACGGCGTCGCATCGCCCCATCCCCCAACAGACAACCGGATCACGACGCATGGCCACCTACCGCCGCACCTTGCTGGCCGCAGCCGGCGCCCTCGGCTCCTCTAGCGCAGGCCACGCCGCACCGTCCGCACCCACCGCCGCCGCCGGCAGACCCGACCTCGACGAGCTGGTGCGCCGTTCGGAGGCCGGCAACGCCGCGCTGATGCGCGGCGACACCGCGCGCTGGCTCGAGCTGATTCCGCTGGCGCCGGCCTTCGTGCTGATGTCGCCGCTCGGCGGCATGACCCAGACCACCGCGGGCTACAGCGCCGAGGAACTGGCCGCCATCGGCCGCGGGTTCCGCAACGGCACACTGCAGCAGGAAGTGGTGCAGCACCACACCAGCGCCGACCTGGCGGTGCTGGTGGTGATCGAACGCACCCGGCACCTCGAGGTGAGCGACCTGCTCCCGCAGGACTACACGTTGCGCGTAACGCCGGTCTATCGGCGCGGCGCCTCGGGCTGGGAACTCGTGCACCGCCATGCCGACCCGCTGGCCGGCAGGATCACGCTGCAGCAATCGGCGGCGCTGGCCGCCGCCGACCTGGTGCGTCGCTCGTGATGCGCCGGCAGCGGCACCACGGCCCGATCGGCATCCCTCGATTCGCACAACGCGAGCGGTCGCGAACCTGCAGGACGGCCTTCGGCCGCGATGCCCAACTGCTGCGGTGCCATTCGCACGCCGCGTCGCCCCTCGATAGCGCGGCCGACGCCCACGTCGTCGAGTCCCCTTCGACCATCCGTCGAACCACGTTGCTTTCCGCTTGCGACGATCTCCGACGCGGTCGGCGCGCCCTTGGACCCGCGCACGGCGCTGGCAAGCGCGGTTTCGAACCGCCACTGGTGAGCGACGAGCGGCGCTGACGGCGCCGAGCGGCGTGCGCGTCAATGCGGCGGTGTCTCGGCCGGCGACCCGGAACACACCGCCGCCGCCTCGGCGTTCATCGGCAGCCCTGCCTGCCCGGGCTTCGTCAACGGCGTCGGCTTCACGCGGTTGCTGTGCATCAGGTCGATGCCGGCGCGCAGCCCGCCGGTCACCTGCAGGCTGAAGCGTTCGGCGTCGCGCCGGCGCACCTCGGCGGCGACTTCGGCGGCTTCTTCCGGTGCGACGCCTAGAGCGAGCAGCGCCGCTTCGCCGAACGCGGACGCCGACTCGAACGTTTCGCGCACCTGGTAGTGCACGGCCTGCACCAGCGCGAGGGCGTGACCGCGGTCGAAGGTTCGCACCAGCAGCTTGCCTTGCGGAAAGTGGTGGCGGCACAGCTCGACGATCTTCACCGCCGCTTCGCGGTCGTCCACGCACACGGCGATGGCCTCGGCGGTCGCCGCGCCCGAAGCGTGCAGCACGTCGAGTCGCGTGCCGTCGCCGTAGTAGACCTTGAATCCGA
>CBDUBX010000134.1:0-6763 GCA_965365495.1 uncultured Burkholderiales bacterium | reverse complement strand
CCACACCGCCAGCGCGGTGGCGCTGGTCGGCGGCGGCTCCCCGCCGCGACCCGGCGAGATCTCGCTGGCGCACGGCGGCGTGCTGTTTCTCGACGAACTGCCCGAGTTCCCGCGCAGCGCGCTCGAGGCGTTGCGCGAGCCGCTCGAAGCCGGTCGGATCACGATTTCGCGGGCCGCGCGGCAGGCGACGTTTCCGGCGCGCTTCCAGCTCGTCGCGGCGATGAACCCGTGCCCGTGCGGCTGGCTCGGCGCGCCCGCCGGCGCGTCGCCGCGGCCGTGCCGCTGCACGCCCGACGCCGTCGCGCGCTACCAGGGCAAGCTGTCGGGGCCGCTGCTCGACCGCATCGACCTGCAGGTCGAGGTGCTCGCCGCGTCACCGTCGGCGCTGCTCGGCGCGGCCGACGGCGAAGCCAGCGCCGTCGTGGCCGCGCGCGTCGCGGCGGCCCATGCGCGGCAGCTGCGGCGGCAGCGCGGCGTCAACGCGCGGCTCGACGTCGGCGACATCGACGCCGCGTGCGCGCTCGACGCCGCCGCCGCGAGCTTCGTGCGCAACGCCGCCGGCCGCCTCGGCTGGAGCGGCCGTCGGCTGCACCGCTGCATGAAGGTCGCCCGCACGATCGCCGACCTCGCCGGTAGCGACGCGGTCGCCGTCGCCCACCTGGCCGAAGCGGTGCAGCTGCAGCGCGTGCTGCCGGCGTGACGCGGCCCGCTAGCTTGTCGCGGTGCGCGCGCAGGTCCACACTCGGCGCCGCACCCGGAGCTCCCGCCGTCCCGCCATGACGCACGCCACGACCCACGCGTTCTACACCCACACCGACGCGTCGGGGCGGCTCGAGAGCGTCCTCGGCGAAGTCGTCGCGATGATGGCGCGCACCGACGACGATGACGCCAACGACGCCGGCGTCGACTTCCTGCTGACGCTGAAGAAGCTCGCCGCCGGGATCGACGGCCGCACGCAGCAGATGCCGGCGATCCATTGGCGCACGTTGTTGCCGCCGCCCGTCTATCTGCACTCGCGCGACGTCCATGCGCATTCATTGCTGGTGACGAAGACGCTCGCGCCGGCGTCGACCGACGTGCGCAGCCTGCTCGCCTGCAACGGCAAGGCGCCGATCGACGTACGCGTGCGCATCGCCGTCGACCGCCACGCGAGGATGTAATGGCCGATCCCAGCACCGCGCCGCTGTCGCTGGCCGACGTCGAGACTTGGCTCGCCGCCGAAGTCGAGCGTCGTCCGCGGCTGCGCGACACGGTGCTGCGCAAGCGCGCCGCTTTCGCCGTCGCCGATGCGCTGGCCGAATTGCTCGGTCACGCCGGCACCACCGCCGACGCCGCCGCCGCACACCCCGACATCGACGGCGAGCGGCTGCACGCCGCGTTGCAGGCGCTACCCGACACCGATCCGACGCTCGGCTGGCTCGTGGCGGTCGCCGCCGCATTCGGCTACCGGTTCGACCTGCTGTTCGTCGGCAGCGCGCCGCTGGCGCAGGCGCAAGCGCAGGGTGCGCCGGACCTCGCGACGCTGACTGACGCGGTGTGGTTGCGCTGCACCGCGGTGCCGGCCAGCGTGCCGCCGCTCGTCGCCCACGTCGACCGCAGCGACGCGGCGCAGTGGGGCCGCGAAGCCCACCGTTTCGCCGACGACGACCGCGTCGCTGCCGCCGGTTTCGACACGCCGCTGTGGCAGCTGCTGGCTTCGGCCGACGCCGCCGGCGGCAAGCTGCAGTTGCGCTTCGCGCCGACGCCGGCGACCGCCGCGGAATGGCCGCGGCGGTTCGCGATCGGCGACGTCGCGATGCCATCCCCGCAGGTGTTTCGGACGGTTGCCGACTGACCGCTCGTCGTGACGCTGTCGGTCCGCCGCCGCCTGCTCGGCTTCGTGTTCGGCGTCGCAGCGCTGCTCGTCGTCGCGGCGGTCTGGCGCTGGCGCGGCGTCTCGCAAGTCGGCAATGCGTTGTCGTTCTGCGGCGGGTTGATGTCGCTGTGGCCGACCGTCAAGGCGCTGCGCCTGAGCCTCACCTATTCGCGGGCGATCAAGACGCCGGGGCCGCCCGAACTGCAGGCGGCCGAAAAAGCCGCCGAGCAGGCGCGGCGGCGCCGCCTGCTCGCCTTCGACGCCACGCAGTTCGCGCAGGTCGTCGTCGGCGTCGCGCTGATGTCGGTCGGCTTCGCGTGGTCGATCGTCTTCGCGCCGGCGCCGCCGCGCTGACCGCCGGACCGCGTCGTCAGATCGCCGCCGGGTCGACGTCGATCGCCCAGCGCAGCACGCCCTTGTGTCCGGCGCGCAGCGCGTGCAGCTGCGGCAGCCACGCGGCGAGCATCCGCTGCAGCCGCGTGCGCGACGGCGACTCGACGAGCATCTGCATGCGCTCGACATCGGCCAGCCGCGCCAGCGGCGGCGGCACCGGCGGGTACAAGGTGATGCCGTCGGTGTCGCCGGCGACCGTTGCCGCTGCGGCGAGGAAGCGCTCGGCGTCGTCGGCCTGTCGCGCGTCGGCGCGCAGCAGTGCCAGCGCCGAGAACGGCGGCAGCCCGGCACGGCGGCGCTCGTCGAGCTGGCCGGTCGCGAACGCCACGTAGTCGCCCGACCGCAGCGCCGCGAACAACGGGTGCTGCGGATGGCGGGTCTGCACCCACATCTCGCTGGTCGCGGCGTGGCGGGCGTCGCGACCGGCGCGCCCGGCGGCCTGCATCAGCAACGCGAACAGCCGCTCGGGTCCGCGGAAGTCGCTGCCGAACAGCGCGGCATCGGGGTTCACCGCCGCGACGAGCGTCACGCGGCGGAAGTCGTGGCCCTTGGCGACCATCTGCGTGCCGACGAGCACGTCGACGTCGCCGGCGTGCACCGCCTGCAGTTGCTGCTGCAGCCGGCCGGCGCCGCGCACGCTGTCGCCGTCGATGCGGCCGATGCGCGCCGCCGGCAGTTGCTGCGCCAGTTCGGCGGCCAGCCGTTCGGTGCCGCGGCCGACGGCGTCGATGTCGAGGTTGCCGCAGTCCGGGCAGGCGCGCGGCACCGGCTGGCCGCTGCCGCAGTGGTGGCAGCGCAGCGTGCGTTCGCGCCGGTGGAACACGCGCCAGGCGCTGCAGTGCGGGCACGCGCTTTTCCAGCCGCAGGCCGCACACGCGAGCACCGGCGCCCAACCGCGGCGGTTCAGCAACAGCAGGCTCTGCTCGCCGCGGGCGAGCCGCGATTCGACGGCGTCGAGCAGCGCCGGCGCCAGCGCGCGTTCGCCGGCGCGGTCGCGCGGCAGCGCACCCTGATCGACGATCACGACGCGCGGCATCGCACCGCCGCCGACGCGGCGGTCGAGCGCGACGCGGCGGTACGCGCCGCGCAGCGTGCGCTGCCAGCTTTCCAGAGACGGCGTCGCCGACCCCAGAACCACGGTGCAGCGCTCGTGGGTCGCACGCCAGACCGCAAGGTCGCGCGCCGAATAGCGCGCGCCTTCCTGCTGCTTGAACGACGGGTCGTGCTCCTCGTCGACGACGATCAGGCCGAGCCGCGGCAGCGACGCGAACACCGCGAGCCGCGTGCCGAGGACGACGTCGGCCACGCCCAGATGCGCGAGCAGCCAATGGTTCAGCCGTTGCACCGGCGTCAGCCCGCTGTGCAGCGAGACGACGCGGCGCTGCGGAAACCGCGTCGCCAGACGCTGCTCGAACTGCGGCGTGAGGTTGATCTCGGGCACCAGCAACAGCGCTTGCGCGCCGCGTTCGAGCGCGCGTTCGACCGCTTGCAGGTAGACCTCGGTCTTGCCGCTGCCGGTCACGCCGTGCAACAGCACCGGGCGGTCGGCGTCGGCGATGGCCGCGAGCGCCGCTTGTTGTTCGTCGGTCAGCGCCCGTGTCGCGCCGTCGACCGGCGCGCCCGCGGTCGGCAGCGCGCGATCGGGCGCGCGGTGCAACCGTTCGATGCGCCGCGCCAGCGCGGCCGGTTCGGCCGTGCGCAACGCGGGAGGCAGCACGCCGAGCGCCACCTCGCCGATCGACCGCTGGTAGTAGCCGGCGGCGAAGCCGACGAGCGCGCGCCAGGCCGGCAACAGCGGCGGCAGAGCGTCGAACACCGCCAGCAGCGAACGCAGCTCGGCCGGCGCGCGGGTCGCGTCGTCGGTGTCGTGATCGGCGTCCCAGACGATGCCGGCGACCTCGCGTCGACCGAGCGGCACGCGGATCAGGCTGCCCGCCGGAACACGACGCTCGCTGCGGTAGCTCAAGGCCCGCTCGGCCAAGCCGTGCAGCGGCGCTTCGACCGCGACGTCGACGCGCCAGGCCTCGTCGTTGCGCGAAGCGTCAGCCATTGCGGGCGACACGGCTCCCCATGTCCGCAATCCCATCAAAAAAGCGTTGCAAGTGGTTGTCGCAAAAGGGAGTTCGTCCACTCGCTCGTCAACTGTGGACAAGTCTGTGGGGAAACTGCGCCCAGGCAATGCAAGTCGTTGATTTGCCGGCGGCTGTCGTTCCTGGCCCGGCTCTATCCGGCAACAAAAATGATAGGTCCGACAATGTCTTGCGACGAAATTGGCGCGGTTTGACGATGGCCGTCAGCGCATCGATTCGGGCTCGCGCCGCTGCTCCTCTTTTGGGGATAAGTCAAGCGCGCGGAACCGATTTCGTGGGCCAATCACCGCGCCGCGCGCCGCTGAGCGCTCACTTTCGCAGCAGCGACTGGCCCAGCCCGATTGCGCCGCGGAAGCGCGCGGTTCAGCGCAGCGCGCGCAGCGTTGTCGAGTGTTCGCGCACCGCGTCGCACAGCGCCGCGACGTGCTCGGGCGGCGTGTGCTGGCTGATGCCGTGGCCGAGGTTGAAGACGTGGCCGTCCCAGCCGCCGTCGGGCCGCTGCGGCGGGCCGAATGCGTCGAGCACCGCGCGCGCTTCGCGCGCCACGGCGTCGGGCGGCGCGAACAGCACGTTGGGGTCGAGATTGCCTTGCAACGCGACGCGGTCGCCGACCGCAGCACGCGCTGCGCGCAGGTTCACGGTCCAGTCCAGGCCGACGACGTCGGCACCGATCGACGCCAACTCGTCGAGCCACGGGCCACCGCCCTTGGTGAACACGATCACCGGCACGCGCTGTCCGTCCTTCTCGCGCTGCAGCCCGGCGACGACGCGGCGCGTGTAGTCGAGGCTGAAACGCTGGAAAGCGCCGTCGGCGAGCACGCCGCCCCACGAGTCGAAGACCATCACCGCCTGCGCGCCGGCGTCGATCTGCGCGTTGAGATAAGCGGTGACGGCGTCGGCATTGACCTGCAGGATGCGGTGCATCAGGTCGGGCCGGCCGTAGAGCATCGTCTTGACGAGCCGGTAGTCGTCGGAGCCTCCGCCTTCGACCATGTAGCACGCCAGCGTCCACGGGCTGCCGGAAAAGCCGATCAGCGGCACGCGGCCGGCGAGCGCGCGGCGGATCGACGTGACCGCGTCGAACACGTAGCGCAGGCAGTCGAGGTCGGGCACACGCAGCGCACCGACCGCGGCCTCGTCGCGAACCGGATGCGCGAAACGCGGCCCTTCGCCGGCGCCGAAGCTCAAGCCCAGGCCCATCGCGTCGGGCACCGTCAGGATGTCGGAGAACAAGATCGCCGCATCGAGGCGAAAGCGGTCGAGCGGCTGCAGCGTGACCTCGGTCGCGTAATCGACGTTCGTCGCCAGCGCCATGAAGCTGTTGCCGGCCTTGGCGCGCGTGGCCTTGTATTCGGGCAGGTAGCGCCCGGCCTGGCGCATCAGCCAGATCGGCGTGTGCGGCGTCGGCTGGCGCAGGCACGCCCGCAGGAAAGTGTCGTTCTGAAGGGCGGGCCACATGGGGCGCGATTATCGCCGTGGGTGCAGCGTCGACCGCGCAGCAGCGCGGGTACGATGCCGGCCTTCGACGAAGGGCAGGAGGACGACGAATGGATCTCGTGCGATGGGCCGTGCGCGTCGGCGCCTTGGTGTTCGCGGGCTTGCTGACGGGCTGCGGCTACAACGACTTCCAGCGCCTGGACGAGCAGGTGAAGTCGTCGTGGGGCGAGGTGCTGAACCAGTACCAGCGGCGCAGCGACCTGATCCCGAACATCGTCGCCAGCGTCAAGGGCGAGACCGCGTTCGAGCAGGAAACGCTGACCCAGGTGATCGAAGCGCGGTCGCGCGCGACGAGCATCCAGGCCACGCCCGAACTCATCAACGACCCGGCAGCATTCCAGCGCTTCCAGGCCGCGCAAGGCGAGCTCACGAGCGCGTTGAGCCGGCTGATGGTGACCGTCGAGCGCTACCCGGACCTGAAGGCCAACGCTGCGTTCCAGGACCTGCGCGTGCAGCTCGAAGGCACCGAGAACCGCATCACCGTCGCGCGCAACCGCTACATCCAGGCGGTGCAGGAGTTCAACGTGCTGGCGCGCAGCTTCCCGACCAACCTGACCGCGATGGTCTTCGACTACGACGTGAAGCCGAGCTTCACGGTCGCCAACGAAGCCGCGATCTCGACGCCGCCGACGGTCGACTTCAACCGCCCGGCGCCGCCTGCGCCGGCGGCGTCGCGCTGAACCGCCGCGCGTGACGCGGTTGCCGCGCTGGCTCGTCGCCGCAGCGGCGCTGGTCGCCGCGGCCGTGGCGCTGCTCGCCGCGCCGGTGGCGGCCGCGCAGCCGGTGCAGCCGGTGCCGCCGCTGACCGCGCGCGTCATCGACCGCACCGGCACGCTCGACGCGGCGCAGCAGGCGGCGATCGAAGCCAAGCTCGCGGCGTTCGAGGCCGAGGCCGGGCCGCAGATCGTCGTGCTGCTGGTGCCGACGA
>CBDUBX010000133.1:0-6789 GCA_965365495.1 uncultured Burkholderiales bacterium | reverse complement strand
TCGGCGCGCTCGGCCACGAGGTGCTGCTGCAGTTCCTGATCGAGGCGGTGATGCTCGCCGCGCTCGGCGGTTTGATCGGCGTCATGATCGCCACCGTCGCGTCGGTCGGCCTGACGTCGCTGATGGGCGTTCAGTACCTGTTCGACCCGGTGATCAACGTCGTGTCGTTCGCCTTCGCCGCGGCGATCGGCGTCGTCTTCGGCTACTTTCCGGCGCGGCGCGCGGCGCGGCTCGACCCGATCGAGGCGCTGCGCCACGAGTGACGGCGGCAGGGGAACCGCCGCCGTCGCGCACCGTCGAACCCGGCGCGACGCGTCGTCGCGCCCGTCACCCCGAGAGAGGACACCGATGACCCGAGCTCCGTTCGTCGCCACGCCGCTGGCGATCGCCTTCGCCGTCTTGACCATCCTTCCCGCCACGGCCGCGGCGCACGGCCACGAACACGGCCACGCCGCCGCGTCGGCGCCGACGGCGGCCGCCACCGCCGAATGGAGCACCGGCGAAGTGCGCAAGGTCGACAAGCCGCAGGGCCGGCTGACGATCAAGCACGGTGAGCTGAAGAACCTTTCGATGCCGCCGATGACGATGGTGTTCGACGTCGCCGACCGCGCCGTGCTCGACCGCGTGAAGGCGGGCGATCCGATCCGCTTTCGCGCCGTCGACCGTGCCGGCAAATTGACGGTGACCGAGCTCGCTCCGGCGCCGCGTTGATCGGCGCCGCCGCGCCCGCGCCGACGGCGTGACCGTCGTCGCGTCGGGCAAAGCCGATGACCGCGCGCTGGATCGTCTGGCCGCTGCTCGTCGTCGCGGTCGGCGCCGCTGTCGCGACGCATCGCAGCGGCGTGTGGCGCTGGCCCGACCGCTGGAACCCGTGGGCGCCGCTGGCGATCGCCGAAGCGCCGAACGCGCTGACGCGGTTCAAGCTCGCCCGGCTCAGCCGTGACGGCGACGCGTGCCGCGCGGTGCTCGCGACCACCGGCTTCGCGTTCACGCCGCTGCCCGACCGCGACACCGACGCTGGATGCGTGCTGCGCGACGCGGTGCTCGTACGCCGCAGCGGCGTCGACCTCGGCGCACCGGTGACGCTGTCGTGCCCGGCGGCGGTGTCGCTGGCGCTGTGGGAACGCCACGCACTGCAGCCAGCGGCCGAGCTCTTTCTCGGCGCGCCGGTGCGGCGCATCGAGCACTACGGCAGCCTGGCGTGCCGCAACGTCTACGGCCGCGAAACCGGGCGGCGCAGCCGCCACGCCAGCGCCGACGCGTTCGACGTCGCCGGCTTCGTCGCCGCGAACGGCAAGCGCGTCACGGTGCGCCGCGACTGGGGGTCGGCCGACGCCGAGGCGCGGTTTCTCGAAGCGGTGCACCGCGGCGCGTGCCGCTACTACGACGGCGTCCTCGGTCCCGGTTACAACCGCGCCCACGCCGACCACTTCCACTTCGACCGCGGTCCGGCGCGCATCTGTCGCTGAACGTTCTGCCACGCAGCACCTTCACGGCTGCGCGAAACCGTCGGTCGAAGCCGCAACGATGCCCGACGACTACCGCCAACGCACCCGCCACCTCGCCGACCCGGTGCTCGTGCCGCTGCCCGACTACCGCCGCCATCCCGAGGCCGAGATGCTGGCCCGCGCCGAGGCCTTCTATCGCGACATGAACCGGCGGCGGACGACACGTCACTTCTCGCGCGATCCGGTGCCGCGGCGGCTGGTCGAGCTGGCGATGCTGACCGCGGGCACCGCGCCGTCGGGCGCGCACCGCCAGCCGTGGCGCTTCGTCGCGATCGACGACCCCGCGATCAAGGCCCAGCTGCGCGCCGCCGCCGAGGCCGAGGAGTACGAGACCTATAGCCGGCGCCTGACCGACGAGTGGCGCGCGGCGCTGCACCCGCTCGGCACCGACCACGTCAAGCCGCACCTCACCGACGCGCCGTGGGTCGTCGTGCTGTTCGCCGAAAAGTACGGCGTCGCCGCCGACGGGTCGCACGTGAAGAACTACTACGTCGACGAGAGCGTCGGCATCGCCGCCGGCCTGTTCCTCGCCGCGGTGCACACGATGGGGCTGGTGACGCTGACCCACACGCCGAACCCGATGAGCTTCCTGCGCGACGCGCTCGGCCGCGGCGCCAACGAGAAGCCGGTGCTGGTGATGCCGGTCGGCTACCCGGCCGCCGACGCCCGCGTCCCCGACTTGAAGCGCCTGCCGGGCGATGCCTACATCCAGTGGAACGTGTCGGGCTCAGCAAGGATGACGGCTTCTGCGGCCGACGCGAGCGAAGAACGTAGCGGCGGCGACTAGCCTGCGCCGCGGGCAAAGAACGCCGCGGCCATCACGAGCCCGGTGGCGACGACGATCGCTTGCACGGCGCGCTCGGGCAACCGTCGCGCGAGCCGCGCGCCGGCGTAGCCGCCCATCGTCGCTGCCACCGCCATCGCCAGACCCTGCGGCCAGGCGATGGCGCCGGCCCACGCGAACGCGACGATCGACACCGCCGACAGCACCAGCGAGTTGAAGTTCTTCAGCGCGTTGGCGACGTGGACGCTGCCGACGCCGGTGGCACCGTGCAGCGCCATCAGCAGGATGCCGAGGCCGCCGTTGAAGTAGCCGCCGTAGACGGCGACGGCGAGCAGCAGCAAATGCTGCAGCGCCGACGACGTCGAAGCCGACGCCGTGCGTTCGGTGCGCCCGGCCCTGCGCAGCGCCGTTCGGCGGCGCCACCACGGGCCGGTGGCGAACAACGCGGTCGCGAACAGCAGCAGCCACGGCACGACCGCAGCGAACACCGTCGCCGGTGTCACCAGCAGCAGCGCCGCGCCGGCCGCGCCGCCGACGCCGCAGATTGCCGCTTGCTGCACGAGCCGCGCCCGCGGCTGCTGCGCCAGTTCGCGGCGAAAGCCGACGACGCCGCCCAGATAGCCCGGCGTCACCGCCAGCGTGCCGGTGGCGTTGGCGACGATCGGCGGCACACCGGCGAAGACGAGCGCCGGCAGCGTCAAGAAGCTGCCGCCGCCGGCGATCGCATTGAGCACGCCGGCGGCGAACGCCGCTGCGACGATGACGAGACCTTCGATCAATGTGCGCTGAAGTGAACGTGGGGTCCGTTGGTCGGAGCGCGTCGACGGCCAGGGTCACCGCCGCTGCCGCCGCGCCGAGGGCAGCCGCCGCGACCCATCGAAAAGAAAGAGGCCCGACCTTGCGGTCGGGCCTCGTCGATTGGTGGATCCGGGGGGAATCGAACCCCCGTCCGCAAGCCATTGCCGGCCGGTTCTACATGCGTAGCTGTCTGATTTGGATCTGACGGCTTCGGTCGCGCAGCAGCACGCTACCGACGCCGCGAGTCATTTGCGTTTGATCGCCCGGTGAATGACTCACCGTGCGACGAGCCCATGTGGATGACCTCGCTGCCCGGCGTCTTGCGACGTCAGACCCAGCCCATGGGCCGACTGGTGCGAGGCTCACCGGTGTTAAGCGGCGAGGGCGTACGAAGAATCGTTCGCAGTTACTTAGTTTCCAGTGGATTTACGAGCGAACTGGTGCTCGGCATGCCCCAAACCGACTCCGCACCCACGTCGAAGCCAGGTCGGACCCAGACGAGGAGTTTAGGCCAACTCGAGCCACTTCAAGACGTCGGCCGGCGCGTCGACCACTGCGGCGGCGCCCCATGCGGCCACGTCTGCGCCGTCGCCGAGGTAGCCCCATGCCGCCGCCAGGCACGGCATGCCGGCGGCCGCCGCGGCCTGCACGTCGCGCAGGTCGTCGCCGATGTAGATGCATTCGGCGACGGCAATCTCGAGGCGCCGCGCCGCCGCCAGCAGCGGTGCCGGATGCGGCTTGGTGTGCGGCGTCGTGTCGCCGGCGACGAGCACCGCTGCGCCGCGTAGCAGCCCGAGCGCCGCGACCAGTGGCTCGGCAAGTCGCAGCGACTTGTTCGTGACGATGCCCCAGCGGATGCCTCGGGCGGCCAAGGTCTGCAGCATCGGCTCGACGCCATCGAAGACGCGCGTCGCGCGCAGCATCCGTGCTGCATAGGCGGCGAGGAACTCGTCGCGCAGCTCGGCGTAGCCCGGGTCCGCCGGCCTACTGGCGAACGCCGCGCCGAGCATGCCGCGCGCGCCCGAACTCGCGTGCGGGCGCAACGCTGCGTACGGCAGCGCCGCGAGCCCGCGGGCCACACGCAGGTCATTGGCGGTGCCGGCCAGGTCGGGCGCGCTGTCGACGAGCGTGCCGTCGAGGTCGAACAGGACCGCGGCGGCGCGCGGCATCAGCCGATGCGGCGGCAGGCGACGAGGTAGTTGACGCCGATATCGTCGACGAGCGAGTAACGCCGCGTGAACGGGTTGTAGCCGATGCCGCGCGTGGCCTGCATCGCCAGGCCGCTGTCGCGGCACCACCGAGCGAGCTCGCTCGGGCGGATGAAGCGGGCGTACTCGTGTGTGCCGCGCGGCAGCAGTCGCAGCACGTACTCGGCGCCGACGATCGCGAACAGGAACGCGCGCGGGTTGCGGTTCAGCGTCGAGAAGAAGACCCAACCGCCGGGGCGCACGAGCGCTGCGCAGGCGCGCACCACCGACAACGGCTCGGGCACGTGCTCGAGCATTTCCATGCAGGTGACGACGTCGAACGCCGCCGGCTGCTCGGCGGCCAGCGCCTCGGTCGCGACCTCGCGATAGTCGACGTTGCCGACGCCGGCCTCGAGCGCGTGCAACCGCGCCACGCCGAGCGGCTTGGCCGCCAGATCGATGCCGGTGACTTGGCGCGCGCGCGCGGCCATCGCCTCGGTGAGGATGCCGCCGCCGCAGCCGACGTCGAGCACCGTCTTGTCGGCCAGCGACGCGAGCGAATCGATCCAACCCAGGCGCAGCGGGTTGATCTCGTGCAACGAGCGGAAGTCGCTCTGCTTGTCCCACCAGCGGTGGGCGAGGTCGCTGAACTTGGCGAGTTCCTGGGCGTCGGCGTTGGGCGCGGTGTGCATGCGACGATGGTAGCGAAGCGGGCGGTCGCGACGGCGACGACCGCGGTCCGTGCAGACGTGAAAAACCCCGCCGCAGCGGGGTTGGGTTTCGGCGGCACGGTGCGGCTCGCAGGCCGCACCGCTGCGCGGGATCAGCGCTGGCGCGTGCCGACGACTTCGACCTCGACGCGCCGGTTCTTCGCGCGGCCGGCCGACGTGCGGTTGTCGGCGACGGGCTGCTTCTCGCCCTTGCCTTCGGTGTAGACGCGGTTGCGCTCGATGCCCTGGCTCACGAGGAAGGCCTTGACGGCTTCGGCGCGGCGAATCGACAGGCGCTGGTTGTACGCGTCGGTACCGATCGAGTCGGTGTGGCCGACGGCGATCACGACCTCGAGGTTGACGCCACGCGTCTTCTCGACCAGGTCGGCGAGCTTGGCGCGCGCATCGGGCTTCAGCACCGACTTGTCGAAATCGAAGAACGCATCGGCGGCGAACGTGACCTTCTCGCTGACCGGCGCGGCGACGACCGGCGGCGGCGCGGGCGGCGCGGGCGGGGTCACGGCGGGCGGCGGCGCCGACACCGGCGGCGCGGGCGGCGGCGGGGGCGGCGGCTTCAGCGCGCCGTCGCAATCGGGATGCGCGGTGGCCGGCGTCCAGTTGGAATTGCGCCAGCACAGTTCGTTGGTGCCGTTCTTCCACGGTGTGCCGTCGGAAGCCGTCCAGTTGTCGATCGTCTTCGACTGCGCTTGCGCAGCCATCGGCGCGACCAGCGCAACCGTGGCGAAAAGCGCGGCCACCTTGTTCAATTTCTTCATGATTCTCCTCTCGAGGAAAGCCGCAGAAGCCTGCGATATGTCCAAAACGACAAGCGTGAAAACTGGGCAAATCCCCACAGGCGCGGGCACTCACCACCGACGAGTCATTGTGCCATAGGGCGTCGGTTGGGCCTGATTCTGGCCCCGACGCGCGGCGCGCCCCAGACCCCTGTTGCGCAGCCGCGACAGCGCCTCGCCCGTAGAATCTCGTCGCCCAGTTGCCGCACCCCCCGCGTGGCAGCGTCTCGCCCGCCTCGCAACGCATGAGCCCGTTCGCCAAGGAAACCGTCCCCGTCAGCCTCGAAGAGGAGATGCGACGGTCGTACCTGGATTACGCGATGAGCGTGATCGTGGGGCGCGCGCTGCCCGATGCGCGCGACGGTTTGAAGCCGGTCCACCGACGGGTGCTGTTCGCGATGCACGAACTGGCCAACCACTGGAATCGCCCATACAAGAAGAGTGCACGGATCGTCGGCGACGTCATCGGCAAGTACCACCCGCACGGCGACACCGCGGTCTACGACACCATCGTGCGCATGGCGCAGGACTTCAGCCTGCGCCACATGCTGGTCGACGGCCAGGGCAACTTCGGCAGCGTCGACGGCGACAACCCGGCGGCGATGCGCTACACCGAGATCCGGCTGGCCAAGATCGCCCACGAGATGCTGGCCGACATCGACAAGGAGACGGTCGATTTCACGCCGAACTACGACGGCTCCGAGAAAGAGCCGTCGGTGCTGCCGGCGCGGCTGCCCAACCTGCTCGTCAACGGCAGTTCGGGCATTGCGGTCGGCATGGCGACGAACATCCCGCCGCACAACCTCAACGAGGTCGTCGACGCCTGCCTGCACCTGCTGAAGAACGCCGACGCGACGGTCGACGAACTGATGGAGATCGTTCCGGCGCCGGATTTTCCCACCGCCGGAATCATCTACGGGCTGGCCGGGGTGCGCGAGGGCTACCGCACCGGCCGCGGCAAGGTGGTGATGCGCGCGCGCTGCCACTTCGAGGACATCGACCGCGGCC
>CBDUBX010000132.1:0-6883 GCA_965365495.1 uncultured Burkholderiales bacterium | reverse complement strand
CGAGGCGCGCGAAGAACGCCGCAGCGCAAGCCGATGCTGCCGCCGAAGCGCCGCGGCGCGTGCTGCCGCAACGCGACTTCGCGTTGCCGTCGCTGCGGATGATGGACGCCGACGTGCAGGTCGCCGTCGACGTGCTCGACCTCGGCAGCGACGCGATCGCGCCGCTGCGCGAGCTACGCACGAAGATCGTCCTCGATGCCGGCGTGCTCCAGTTGCAGCAGCTGCACGCGGTCGTCGCCGGCGGCCAGTTCGACGGTGCGACAACGCTCGACTCGAACGCCGACCCGGCGAAGTGGGACGTCGACCTCGCGTTCGCCGGTGTCGACATCGCCGGCTGGCTGCGCGGCTTGCAGAGTGGCGCGCCCGAGGCCGGCGCGCCGCCGCAACCCGAGCAAACCGCCGCGTTGAAGGCCGAGCGCCGCCAGGCGCGCGCCGGCGGCGACCAGCCGGTGCAGAGCTACGTCACCGGCACGATCGACGGTCGCATCGACGTCACCGGCGCTGGCCGGTCGACCGCCGACATCCTGGCGTCGCTCGACGGCACCGCCCGCGTGACGCTGCGCGACGGCACGCTGTCGCACCTCGTCACCGAAGGGATCGGCCTCGACGTCGCGCAGGCGCTCGGCGTGCTGATGCGTGGCGACCGACCGCTGCCGCTGCGCTGCGCTCGCATCGACGTCGCGGTCGAGAACGGCGTCGTGCGGCCGAAGACCGCGCTGCTCGACAACGCCGACACGACGATCCACATCGACGGCGAGGTCGACCTGCGCAACGAGGCGATGGCGTTGCGCGCGGTGTCCAGGCCGAAGGACTTCTCGCCGCTGTCGCTGCGCACGCCGATCACCGTCGGCGGCACGTTCGCGCAGCCGAAGTTCGGTGTCGACGGCGGCAAGCTCGCCGGCAAGGTCCTCGGCGCGGCGGCGCTCGGCGCGGTCGCCGGGCCGCTCGCGGCCATCGTGCCGTTGATCGACGCCGGCAAGGACGAAGGCAACCCGTGCGCACCGGCCGCCGCGCCGCGCGCCGCGGCTTCGGCACCGCGCTGATGGCCGTGCGGATGGCATGCGACGCCGCGGCGTAGGGCGATGCGGCGCTGCAAAGCGCCGCGAAGTCCGGATCAGATCGACGTTCGCGAGGCTGCATCCGCAAGGATGCGCCGGCGTCGACGCCGCCGCTTCGGCGAGCGGTCAGAACTGCGATCGGTAGGTGACGTTCAACCCGCCGCCACGCGGGCGGAAGTGCAGCGCGCCGCCGCCGTCGAGCTGCACGCGCAGCAGGCCCTTCAGCCCGTCGGCGCCGCTTTGGCGACGAAAGCCGATGCCCAGACTCGACCGCGGCGTCGGCGCGGTGGCGTCGACCCGCCCCGGCGCCAGCGGGCGCCACGCGCGCGCCTCGTAGACGACGTGGGTGCGCGGCGAAAGGTCGAACTGCACCGTAGTCGTCGGCACGGCGGCGACATCGCGCGACTGCCATGCCGGCGGTGGGTCGGACGCCACCGGCTGCGCGTTAACGGGCGCGGCGGCCGTCGCGACCCACATGGCGGCAGCGACCACCGAGGGGACCAATGGGCCATGCGCACGTCGCTGGCCCGCACGGACGGCGGGTCGGGCGGCGACGGGTGGGCGGTGGTCCACGACGACTCGATCGATGGCTGGAAGCTATCGCGCCGACTCGGTCGTCGATGCGGACGGCGCGCGCATCGCCTCGTCGTCGGCTCGCGCATCGTCTTGTAGGACGACACGGCGGCGACCTTCGCTCGCGGCTTTTCCTACATCGCGGCGCGCCCGCCGCCGATGCAACGCCGCGGGTCGGCGCGCGACAGTCACGTCATCGTTGTTGTCCGACCGGAGTCGTCTCGATGGACCCTGTTGCCGCCCGTCGCGCCGCGTTTGTCGCATCGCCACCGATTCGTGCGGTGTCGTGGCCGCTGCTCGCGTGGGCGCTGGTGCTCGTCGTGACGATGCTGTCGTTCTACGTCCACCTGTTGAACGAGCAGGTGCAGCGCGGCGAACGTTTGCGCGCGACGCAACGCCTGTCGGCGCTGCCGGCGCCGGCGTACAAGCTGCGCGCCGCGGCGAACGACCTGCGCGGCAGCGACCTGCGGCTGCAGCCGGTGCGGATCGCAGCGCGCTGAAGCCTCGGCGGCCGCGTCGCGCCGCAAGACGATGCTCGAGAAGCTGCCCGACGCGATCGGCGAGGCGCTCGACGGCGTTCGCGCCGGTATCACGCACACGGCGATGCATGCCAGCGGTTTGCGCGCCGGCCTCGGCGTGCTGGTGGTGACGAGCGGGGCATTCGTCGACCACGCGCCGCTGCCGCGCGCCTATACCGCCGACGGCGACGGCACGTCGCCGTCGCTGCATTGGTCGGGGGCACCGGCCGGTGCCACCGAGGCGGTGCTGATCGTCGAAGACGCCGATTCGCCGACGCCGTCGCCGCTGGTGCACGCCATCGCTTGCGGACTGGCGATCGACGCCGACGGCCGCGGCGAGATCGCCGACGGCGCGCTCGTTCCCGACGACGCCGCTGCCGCGCCCGGCGCGCCGAGGCTCGGCCGAAACTCGCTGCTCACCACGCGGTGGCTGCCGCCCGACCCGCCGCCGGGACACGGCGTCCATCGCTACGTGTTCCAGGTGTTCGCTCTCGGCCCCGGCGACCCGTTGCCCGACGCGCCGGGGCGCGACGCGCTGATCGATGCGGTGCGCCAGCGTGCGCTGGCCGCCGGCAGCATCGTCGCCACCTACGAGCGTTCGACGCGCATCGACGAGCGCGCGCAGTCGCCGCAGATCGCGCCGCTCGGCACGGTGCCGCTCGCCGACGCCTGATGCGGCGCATTGCGCACCCCCCGCCCGCCAGCCGCGTCGAGGTGGCGCCGAACCGCGGCTCTCGGGGAACGCCGATTGCAATGCCTCGCCGATGAAGCGCGAAGTCGACGTCCGTGAATCTGCCGTGTCGCCGCCGCTCGCCGCGGCGATCGCGTCGCTTGCCTGGGTCTGGCCGGCGATCGCTGGCCGGCGGTGGGGGCCGCAGCACTTCGCGTCGGGCATCTGGTACCGGCTGCTGCGCAAGCCCGCGTTCCAGCCGCCCGACGTTGCCTTTCCGGTCGCGTGGGGGCTGATCGATGCGGCGCTGGCGGTCGGGGGCTACCGTCTGCTGCGCCACGGCGACTCGCCGATGCGGCGGCGGGCACTCGGCTGGTGGGCGCTGAACGTCGGCCTGATCGGCGGCTGGAGCGCATTGTTCTTCGGCCGGCGCGGCTTGGCGTCGAGCACCGCGCTGGCCGCGGCGATGGTCGGCAGCGGCGCCGCCTACGTCACCGAGGCGCGCCGCGTCGACCCGCCCGCGGCCGCCGCCGGCGTGCCGTTCGTCGCGTGGGTCGGCTTCGCGACGGTGCTGACCGCGGCGATCTGGCGGCGCAACCGGTGAACACCGCCGGGCTTCATACCGCCGCAGCAGCGGCGATCCCGGCCGTGTGGCGCATCGTCGTCGTCGACGACAACGCCGACGCCGCGCTGACGCTGGCGATGCTGCTCGAACTCGCCGGCCACCGCACGCGCTGCGCGCACCGCGGTGACGAGGCGCTGCGCGTCGCCGCCGAGTTCGACGCCGACGCCGTCGTCCTCGACATCGGCCTGCCCGACCTTGACGGCCACGCCGTCGCTGCGCGGCTGCGCGAGCGCGGACCACGCGTGCCGGTGCTCGTGGCGCTGAGTGGCCGCGACGGCGACGCCGACGACCGCGGCGCGTTCGACGCCTGGCTCGTCAAGCCGGCCGACGCCGACGTGCTGTTGCAGCACGTGGCACGCGCGTTCGCCGCGCGCGCCGCGGCCGCGCGCTAACGCTCGGCGCGTTCGACCGGCCGCGCCACCGGCGCTGCGCGCCGCCGCCGCAGCCACCACAGCGCGCCGCCGCCGGCGAGCAGCAGCGCCGCCGACGAGGGCTCGGGGACCACCGCGACGACGCGCACGACCTTGCCGTCGCTGCCGCCGCTGCCGTAGTCGACGATGTACAGCGCACCGTCGGCGCCTTCGCCGAACGACGCGATGTTGCCGAGCGCGCCGCCGCTGCCGGCGTCGAGCCAGGCGGTGAGCTCGGTCGCATCGGCCAGCGTTTGCGCGCCGCCGGCGGCGTCGATCGCCCAGACGCGGCCGCTGACAAAGTCACCGAACACGTACTGGCCGTCGAGCGTCGACATCGCATCGCGCACGACATAGCCGCCGGTCACCGAGCTGCCTTCTTCGTGCGGATAGACGAGCAGCGGGTCGACCAGCCCGCCGGGGTCGTCGTCGTCGATGCCGGGTGTGGCGATGTCGCCTTCGCGGATGCGCCAGCCGAAGTTCTGCCCGCCGTCGCTGGCTGCCGAGAGGAAGTCGATCTCCTCGCGCGCGTCCTGGCCGACATCGGCAATCCACAGGTCGCCGGTCGCGCGGTCGAAGCTGTTGCGGAACGGGTTGCGCAGGCCGAGCGCGAAGATCTCGCCGCGCGTGCCGGCGTCGTCGACGAACGGGTTGTCGTCGGGGACCGCGTAGTTGATGTTGGCGTCGGCGAAATCGTCGCCGTTGATGTCGACGCGCAGCATCTTGCCGAGCAGCGACGCAGGGTTCTGCGCGCGGTTGCCGGGGTCGTAGCCGCCGCCGCCGTCGCCGGTGGCGATGTAGAGGTGGTTCGCGTCGCCGGGCTTGAAGCCGATCCAGCCGGCCTTGTGGTTGTCGAACGCCGGCTGCGCGATGCGCAGCACCTCGACCCGCGACGACAGGTCGGCGGCGAGCGGGCCGGCGTCGGCGGTTCGGTAGCTCGCGACGACCGTGTCGCGCGTCGTCGCGTCGATGTAGTCGACGAAGAAGCGGCGGTGGCCGGCGGTGCCGGGGTTGGCGTAGTCGGGGTCGAACGCGAGCCCGAGCAGGCCGCTTTCGCCGGCCGTGCGCACCGGCAGTGAGAGGAACGGCGTGACGCTGCCGCCGTCGACGACGCGGATCGTGCCGCCCTTCTCGACGACGAACACGCGGCCGTCGGTGAGCGGTGCGACCGCGAACAGCGGCCGCGTGAAGCCCGACGCGACGAGCGCGGTGTCGATCGTTGCCGCGGCAGCGCCGAACGCGGCGCACGCCAGCGCGGCAGCGGTCAACGCGTAGCGGACGACGCCCATACCGCCGCGGCGGTCGAATCGACGGTGGCGACGCATCGCAGCTCCTCGGCAAGCGGGGGCGGAGGTGCGAGCAAGCCTCGTTCCCGGCGACGCCACGGGGCATGCCGCTTGCTGACGGCGACCATGGACACGATGGCCACCGCCAGCGGGGTGCCCGACCCGTTGGCGCTCGCCGCCGACCGCGTCATCGAATCCGTGCGCGGCGAAGCGATGTTCGTCGTCGACCGCAGCGGCCGCATCGCCAGCTGGAACGAAGGCGTGCGCCTGATCCTCGGTTGGGAGAAGGCCGAGTGGATCGGCCAGCCGCTGCGCATCGCCTTCACCGACGAGGACGCCGCCAATGGCGTGCCGCAGCACGAGATGCGGCTGGCCGCGCGCGACGGCCGCGCCGACGACACGCGCTGGATGCGGCGCAAGGGAGGGCAACGCTTCTTCGCGACCGGCTCGCTGACCCGGCTGGTCGACGATGCCGGCCGTGTCATCGGCTTTCTAAAGTCGCTGCGCGACGTCAGCGGCCCGCTCGCCGCATCGGCACCACCCCACCCGGAAACGATCTGGCTCGACGCGGTCGCCGAGACGGTCGGCGACGCGATTGTCATCGTCGACGCCGACGGCCGGCCGCAGCGAGCCAACCCGGCGGCGCTGGCGCTGCTCGGCGTGCTGTCGCTCGCCGACCTCGGCGCCGATCCGGCGCGCGCGCTGCAGCAGCGGCTGGCATTGCGCGCCACGCGCGACGCGCCGCCGCTCGCGGCCGACGCGACGCCGTGGGCGGCGGCGCTGCG
The DNA here is from genome assembly GCA_965365495.1 of uncultured Burkholderiales bacterium. Lineage (GTDB taxonomy): Bacteria > Pseudomonadota > Gammaproteobacteria > Burkholderiales > Burkholderiaceae_C > Rubrivivax. The sequence continues at coordinate 958 of CBDUBX010000132.1, read as the reverse complement.
CGGCGAGGCGGCCGAAGCTCAGCTGTGGGCGCGCAAAGCTGCCGGTCGCGACGTCGCGCTCGCTTGCCGTGCGACACCGATCGTCTGCAACGCGCGGCTGCTCGGTGCGAGCGTCGCGCTGGCACCGCAGGCCGACGCCGCGGCGGCGTCGCAGCGGCCGCCGCCGGCGACGGCCCACGCCGTCGACCGCGACGAGTTGCTGCGTGAAGTGCAGGCCGCGCGCGACGAGACCGACCGCAGCGTCCGCGCCAAGGACGAGTTCCTGGCGACGATCTCGCACGAGCTGCGCACGCCGCTGGCGGCGATCCTCGGCTGGGCGCACGTGCTCGAGAAGAGCGCGTTCGACGCCGAGACCGTGCGCCACGGCCTCGGCGCGATCACGCGCAACGCGCGCGTGCAGGTGCAGCTGATCGAAGACCTGCTCGATATGAACCGCATCGAGTCGGGCCAGCTGCGGCTGACGCTCGACCGCGTCGACCTCGGCACGGTCGTCGCTGCGGCGATCGACGCGGTGCTGCCGTCGGCGACGGCGAAGAGCATCGGCTTGCGGACGAGCTTCGCCGCCGGCGCCGGGCGCGTCGTCGGCGACGCCGCGCGGCTGCAGCAGGTGGTGACCAACCTGCTCGCCAACGCGATCAAGTTCACCGCCGACGGTGGCAGCGTCGACGTGACGGTGGCGCAGCACGGCGGCGACGCGCAGATCGTCGTCGCCGACACCGGCCAGGGCTTCGACGCCGATTTCGTGCCGCGGATGTTCCATCGCTTCCAGCAGCAGGACGGCACGACGACGCGCCGCCACGGTGGGCTCGGCCTGGGGCTCGCGATCGTCCGCCGGCTGGTCGAACTGCACGGAGGCCGCGTGTCGGCGGCGAGCCCGGGCCGCGGCGCCGGTGCGACGTTCACCGTCGTGCTCCCGGCAGCGGCGGCCGCCGAATCGGCGGCGCCCGCGCCGGGCGCC